>JAYURB010000158.1:0-4179 GCA_043756425.1 Bacteroidota bacterium | reverse complement strand
TAATCGCGCCAGAGTTCCTGTCCGGCTCTGTCAAAATTAACGGTTAGAAAATCATAATTCGCATTTTCAGGATTGAAGGCTTGCCCTGTTATTACTATGTTGCCGTGTGAGTCAAAACAAATTGCACGTGCTGTATCGTTGGCGCCACAGTCAATGGTGTTTTGCCAGACAATTCCTCCATTGCTTGCATCCAGTCTCATTACAAGATAATCGCTGCCGTTTCCTTCTATAGTTCCAACCAGGTATATTTCACCAACGTTATTTACAACAAGGTCGTTTGCAATATCGTTTCCTCCGTTATTATCGAATGTTCGTTGCCAGATTAAATTTCCAAGCTTATCGAGTTTTACTGTTTTAATATCAAAGTTGCTGTTATTTTCTCGGGTAGCACCGGTAATATAAATATTCCCCAATGAATCTGTCTTTACAGCTGTTGCACGATCAAAACCTACACTAGTTCCGCTTACCCTGCCAAGGTCAACCGTAGTACCGTTGTATTTATAAATATTGGTCTGGTAATCCCAGTCGTAAATACTACTCTGACTGCCGCCGGTTACAATGATGTTTGAATCCTCCTGAGAATAACTGATGGCAAATGGAATATCCAAAAGGTTATTGTAATCAAAGTTTACACTCCATAAAAGAGTTCCGTTTATGTTGTATTTTAATGTATGATAATCGAGCAAAGAATTTAAACTGCTGGTTACACCGGTTACGTAAATGGAACTGTCGTTAATTGCAATAGCAGTTGCAATATCATAATTGTTAGCAGTACCATTAAAGGTCTGCGTCCATTCTATTGCACCGTTTGCTTTTTGCATCTTAATAACTACATAATCAAAGTTTGTGGCAGACGAAAACGTAGTACCACAAATATAAAGATACAAAGAATCCATTACCATATCAGCAGCCTGGTCGCGGCCCAGGGCTGTTTCCAGCTTGCAATACCATTATTGTTGTACTTTATGACTACAATGTCCGCTCCGGAAACTGTATTTTCTTCAACTGTGGCAACATACGTAAAATCGTTTTCCGTCAGGACAGGTGTTTTGAACGTTGAGTCGGAAATTCCTGAATAGGCAGCCCACTCTCGAAGAATGGCGGGAGTTTCAGTTGAATTGGATTCTAGAGAAACGATCAAAACTAAAAAGAACAGAAGAGTTTTTTTTCGGGTTGTAAAAAATGGTTTCATGATTTTATGAGTTTAAGGGTTAAAAAATAATCGCATAATCAAATTTCGAATATAAAAACAAGAGGTGCTGTTTTAAAAAACTCAAATACAACTATAAATGTATACAATATTTCTATTGAAAATCAAAATATTTTTAAATTTAGAAAATACGGTTTTAAGGACAGATTAAAGTTGACATAAGAGTGCCATTCAGAAAAATAGAAATCCTTCAATTAAATTAAAATCGAATATATGAAGCTATTAAATTTCCAGTTTATTCAATGCTGTCCGCATATCAACCTTTTCGCTTATCAGTCCATTAATACTGTCAATAGAAATACGCTCCTGTTTCATAGTATCGCGATCACGAATGGTTACAGTATTGTCCTCAAGGGTTTGATGATCGACCGTAATACAATAAGGAGTTCCAATGGCATCCTGTCTGCGGTAGCGTTTTCCAATGGAGTCTTTGTCCTCTGAAACACACAGATGATCTGCTCTTAAGCGATTAAAAATTTCAGCTGCTTTTTCATCCAGTCCGTCTTTTTTTACAAGCGGCAAAACAGCACATTTAACGGGTGATAGAAATGGCGGTATTGATAAAACAACTCTTTCGCTGCCATCTTCCAGTTTCTCTTCTTTATAACATTGAGAAAGTACGGACAGGAACATTCTGTCGAGACCGACAGACGTTTCCAGTACATAAGGAATATAGCTTTCATTTAATTCCGGATCGAAATATTGCTGCTTCTTTCCTGAAAATTTTTCGTGATTGCGTAAATCGAAATCGGTTCGTGAATGAATGCCTTCCAGTTCTTTGAAACCGAATGGAAATTCAAATTCTATATCGCAGGCTGCATTGGCATAATGCGCTAGCTTTAAGTGATCGTGGAAGCGATGTTTCCCTGCAGGAAATCCAAGTGACTGATGCCACTTCATTCGTTTTTCTTTCCAGTACTTATACCATTCCATTTCTGTTCCCGGGCGAATGAAAAACTGCATTTCCATCTGTTCGAATTCGCGCATTCGGAAAATAAATTGTCGGGCAACGATTTCATTACGGAATGCTTTGCCGGTTTGAGCAATGCCGAAAGGAATTTTCATCCTTCCTGTTTTCTGAACATTTAGGAAATTGACAAAAATACCCTGCGCTGTTTCCGGACGTAGATAAATAGTATTGGACTCATCGGTAACAGAACCAAGCTGCGTACTGAACATTAGGTTAAACTGGCGAACATCCGTCCAGTTGCGTGTACCGCTTACAGGACAAACGATTTCAAGATCGACGATAATTTGTTTTACATCGGCAAGGTCGTTATCCTCCAGTGCTTTCTTGAAGCGGGCATTGATAGTATCAATTTTGCTTTGATTTTCGAGAACACGCGGATTCGTTGTACGATACTGTTCTTCATTGAACGAATCACCGAATTTTGTTCGCGCTTTTTCAACTTCCTTATTAATCTTTCCTTCAATTTTAGCCAAATGCTCTTCAATAAGAACATCGGCGCGGTATCTTTTTTTCGAATCTTTATTATCGATGAGTGGATCATTAAAAGCGTCGACGTGTCCGGATGCTTTCCAAATGGTTGGATGCATAAAAATAGCAGAATCGAGGCCGACGATATTGTCATTCATCTGCACCATCGATTTCCACCAGTAATCGCGGATATTCTTTTTTAATTCGACACCGTTTTGGCCGTAATCATAGACAGCGCTAAGTCCGTCGTAAATTTCGCTCGATTGAAAAATAAAACCATATTCCTTTGAATGGGAAATGATGTTTTTGAAGAGTTCTTCTGTAGTTAGCATGGGGCTAAAGTACGAAGTACTTGGTACTTGGTAGATAGTACTTAGTATTTAGTTTTTAGTATTTAGTACTTAGAGTTTTAGTTGCCTTATAATTAATGTTTTAAATTGCTGAAAAATGTACAGTAAAAGCAGGGTGTAATTATTATTTTGTACAAACCATTCTTTTAGTATCAATTACTTTTCCATCAGCAATTAATGAATAGTTGTAAATTCCGCTTGTTAAATTACTGGCATAAACGTTTAATTGACCTTCGCCTCTTTCATTGATTTTTACTGTTTGAATGATGTGATTAGAATTATCAAAGAAAATAATTTTCGCATCTTTCACTCCGACCGGAATATTAAAAGTAATTCTTGTCTCCTCAGCAAATGGGTTTGGGTCATTTTGGAATAAAATTACGCTATTAGAAAGCTCGACATCAATTGACGACTTTGCCATTCTGGGTTGAATTGATCCACAACAATTATTCACCAATAATTCTAATTGATTTAATCGATCATTTACCTGAAGATTTGCAGCTTTAAGTGAATCAATTTTATTTTGCTGATCCTTTACTTTAGTAATGAGTAAAGGTATAAAGCCTGTGTAATTAACAGTTTTAAAAGCAAATTCATTGGTAAGTAAATTCCCTAATGAATCTTTAGTAGAGGGAGCAATAACCTCTTTTACAAGGCCCGGCAGAATAAGCTCAACCTCATCAGCAATCATTCCATATTGTAAGCCGGAAGGCAAATTAAGACCAACCGATGGACTTTGAATAAAGGAATAAGATTTCGGCATAATTTAATTGAACAATCTATTAGCCGTTGAATCCGCTATAACCTCAACATTCTGTTTCAAAGCTGAATCAGAAGTTTGGAATACACTTCCGGAAACAAATACATTTCCATTGAAATAAGCTGCAGAAGAGGAACCACTTCTCGGGTTAACATATAATCTACAATCTGAATTTGTATATGTTGTTGTACCTACAACAAAAGTAGTTGGAGTTGGAACGAGGGTATATCCCATTAAAATTTGGCTTGTACTATTCCCACAAACAAATTCATTTGTCCCTTCACTTACTGATCCATATCCCAAAGCAACAGCATTATTTACCTGTGTTAACCCACTGTTGCCAATGTGAGAATCATATCCAACTATTGTATTGTGTTCTCTTATATTTTGACTTTGATTTCCTGCGTGTTCACCTACCACC
>JAYURB010000157.1:0-4189 GCA_043756425.1 Bacteroidota bacterium | reverse complement strand
GATTTATAACCGTAAATACCGATGTGCTTGTAATAAGTAGAGTATTTAAGCCATTCCTGCTCGGGAAAATTTCTGTTGTATGGTATTGGAGAACGGCTGAAATAAATAGCTTCCTTTCTTTTATTGAGAACAACTTTAACATTATTATGATTGAATAATTCGTCTGTCGAGGTAATTTTTTTTACCAGCGTAGATAGTCTTGTTTCCTTTCTTTCAAAAGTTGAGCACAATAAATCAATCTGATCAGGATGAATGTAAGGCTCATCTCCCTGAATATTGATTACAACATCGTATATGGGGTTTCCCATTTTTTCGATGACTTCAGCACAACGATCAGTTCCGCTCAGATGTTGAGGAGAAGTAAGTATAGCCTCTCCGCCGAATTCCTTAACATGATTTAATATTCTTTCGTCGTCAGTGGCAATAACAAGTCTCGAGAGGAGTTTCGAAAGGAGGCATTGTTCATACACCCGCTGAATCATGCTTTTACCGTTGATATCAGCCAGCGGTTTACCGGGGAAACGAGTAGATCCAAAACGGGCAGGAACGATACCTATAATCTTCATTCAAAATTATTTTTCGTAAAAGTAAAAAAATTGTCGGTGCGAAAAACAATGTTACTTAAAACCTAAGCCCGGTTTGAAGAACGAATGTTCTTGGCGGCTGCATATCCGCCGGACGCTGCATGTAAATATAATTGAGCAGGTTTTTTACAATAAATTGCAATTCAAAATATTTGGAAACTTTGTACGCAATGCGGCTATCAATTATCAAATCGCTTTTGCCTCGGTATTTTAGGTAATCTGCAATTCCCAAGCCGGGAGGAAAAGCAAAATCCAGTAAACCATTTCTTATGGAGAAAATTTTATCGATGTTTTGCATCCGGCTGTTGTAGCGGACACTTCCTCCCAGTGACCACTTTTTATAGCCGAGCTCTACATCACCCTTAACCATGTGACGGTATCTGTATTTAAGAAAATCTGAACTGTCGCTGCCGAGGTAATTAAAAACACCTATCTTTTTTATATATGCGCTATCGTAGGTAAGCTGACGAGGGTCTAATAATGTATAAGAAATCATAGCTGTTAAGTGGAATTCTCGTCCAAGATCCCCTTCACCAACCATACTGAAATCGATACCCCGAATCCTTGTTTCACCAACGTTTACGGACTTGAAGCCTGAATTTTGGAGGAAGCCAAATTCAGTTGCCCACTGTGCAAAAACGAATTCCATCATATTTTTGTAATCGTTTTCAAAAACAGCCAAGTCAATCATACCTTTCCAACTGCCAATAGCATAACCTTGTTTGATTCCGGCTTCAATGCTGAATCCTTTTTCCGGCTGAAGGTCAATGTTTGGAAAAATACTAATACCACTTACATTGGTCCTGACAAACCGTTCCGCAACAGAAGGAAACCGGTAGCCTTGTCCGGCAGATGCACGCAAATAAGTTGCCTCAAAGAGCCTGTAGTTAATGCCAGATCGAAAAACAGGAGTCCATTTGTCTTTTATCTCATCTACCTTGCTTTGTTCCATGCGTCCCCCGCCGGAAAATGTCCACTTCTTAACATTAAAATCTCCTTGTAAATAAGCAGCAGATTGATTGCCCTTATGATCACCAAACATTTGGCTATTAACCCTGGAAAAAATATCAACGATACCAGTAGTAATTGTCAGGGAATTTTCAAAGTGCTTTTGATACTGATATTCTGTATAAAACAGATCTCCCCGTGAATATTGATTGGTATTATTGGTATTAATATTGTTAAACCAGCGTGTTCTTATTTTATGAGAACTTCCATGGGAGCCCACATAAGTGAGTGATGGATCGATTGCTGTTCTGTAAGTCTTATAATCACTTAACGTATTCAGGGCAGGTACATAAGCGCCGGTAGTATCATTTTTCCATAGGAAGAAAAGCGTTCCTTTGGTAACAATGGTATTGACACTTAAGCCGGCCGACAATCCTTTCAGCTTAAAAGAATAGCGTGCATTGAATCCAATTTTCCCGCGCTCTTCATTTTCACCCTGCCTGTAGCCATTATCTTTAAAATAATTTCCTGAAGCTGTAAGTTCCAGTTTTTTGATTTTCCTGCTATGAAGAAAACTAAAGCCCCGGTAAGAAGATAATTTATCCTGATAATTCAGCGAATATTTTTTATCGGTGGTGATGTAGGCTTTATCGTACAATGCAGCGAATAAATTTATCTTCGTCACAGGCGTATCTCTGGGATATGCCGTTCGGAAATTAATGACGCCATTAAGTGCAGAGGACCCAAACAACACACTTGAAGCTCCTTTGAGAACCTCTGCCTGTTCAATATTTTCAATGGGAAGAAACGTCCATTTTGTATCGTTTGCATCGGCTGTAAGCTGCGGTAGATCATCGACAAGAATTTGTACACGGCTTCCGGCACCGTAACTCCATCCGCTTCCACCACGAATGTTAACCTGACCGTCGATAACGTTTACACCGGGAATATAATCTACTGCATCTTCCATTGTTACCGTATTTCGCTTTTCAACCAGTTCGGGTTTCAGAACTTCCATTGAAATAGTTACATCTTCTAATCTTTGCTCAAATTTACCTGCAGAAACGACAATAGCTTGGATGAGTTGAGGGCTTAGATGCATGTAAATATTCAAAGCTAGGTCTTCTTTTCCGGTAAGATAAATTATGTGATTTTGAGTTTCAAAAGAAATCATCCTGAATTTAACATTGTGAGCGCCCTCGGCCAGATGAATCCTATAATCCCCATTCTTATCTGAATTTATTCCTATACTATCATCAACAACTACTGTTACACCTGCAATAGGTTCATTATTTTTATATGTAGTAATTTTTCCGGCAACACTCTGGGCAAAAGAAAATGTCGATTGGACTATTATATAGAGGGTAATAAAATAAGCTTTTACAGCATTGCTGTTGCCGGTATGTTTTCTCTGAAGTACTTTGCCGTTTCGCATAGAGCAATAATAATAAAATTAATGATGAGTAATGACAGATGAGTTAAAATACAAACTTGCTTTGCACTTTTTACCGGGAATAGGCCCTGTTTCAGGTCGTGCTTTATTAAGTTATTGTGGAAGTATAGAAAACATTTTCCGTATGAAAAAATCACAATTGGAAAAGATACCCGGAATAGGAAAGGAAAGAGCATCGCTAATTCACAAAAAAGATCTTTTTGAAGGTGTAGATAAAGAAATTCATTACATGGAAAAAAACGGAATCCGGCCGCTATATTTTCTGGACAAGGAATATCCGGCACGATTAAAGAACTGTGAGGATGCTCCACTGATGGTCTTTTACAAAGGTGTTGCCGATTTGAATGCACAAAGAATGCTGGCCATTGTTGGTACCCGTTTTATTACACCGTATGGAAAAGATATGACAGAAAAACTTGTTCAAGAGCTTGCACAATACAATGTGACAATTATCAGCGGCCTTGCTTACGGAGTAGATGTACAGGCTCATAAAAGTGCATTAAAACATACTATTCCTACCCTTGGGGTTGTTGCGCATGGACTTGACAGAATTTATCCTTCCGACCATAAGAGCATTGCAGAAAAGATGCTAGACTGCGGCGGATTGATTTCTGAGTATGCCAGCATGACAAAACCGGACAGAAACAATTTCCCGGCAAGGAACAGAATTGTTGCAGGAATGAGTGATGCAGTAATAGTAATAGAATCGGCTGAAAAAGGAGGAGCATTGATAACGGCAGATTTAGCCAACGATTACAACAGGGAAGTATTTGCCCTTCCGGGACGGAGTACGGATCATTTTTCAAAAGGATGTCATTATCTGATTCGGAAAAACAAAGCAATGTTGTTTGAAAATGGCGGCCATATTGCGGAAATGATGTTTTGGGATGACGAAAAAGGAAAGGTTAAAAAGAAAAATCAACCGGAGTTATTTGATACGCTCTCCGATGAAGAAAGAAATCTTGTAAGGATATTGGGAGAAAACGGAATGACAGGAATAGACGCTTTGGCAATTTTAACCGACACCTCTGTTAATAAACTCTCTTCTCTGCTATTGAATCTGGAGTTTGCAGGACTATTAAAAACCCTTCCGGGCAAGCAATATGAGTTAATATAGAAAGTTCATCATTTTGATTGCAGTCTTCACTTCGGGGTTAAAATAAGAATAAAAAAAAACGGCACTGAATCAGTGCCGTTTTTTTTT
>JAYURB010000156.1:0-4191 GCA_043756425.1 Bacteroidota bacterium | reverse complement strand
AAGTGGATTCAATTTTTCACCGTAACGATGATGATGCAAGTTTAGTAGATACTTCAAAAGATGAATTTCATTTTTTTATTCGTGAAGAAATTGATAGTTCATTTATGGATTCTGAAAATCAGCCTGCCTTTAAAATATTACGATATAAAAGGATCAATGATTCTCTTCCCTGGGATCTGGCCAGTGTCTGGACAGCCAGGGTAGACCAGTATTCTGCGCAGCGTGTTGAAGATAATATCCGTTTTATTAAACTTAAATTTCCTGTTAAAACCACTACTGACTGGGAGGGTAACGCTTATAATTTCTTTCAGCCTGAAAAATATAGTTACGATAAATTATATCAATCGAGGAGCTATAATTCATTGCTTTTCGATTCAACTATTACTGTAATTCAGAATAATTTTGTTTCAGCAGTTAACCGAATTATCAAAACTGAAATTTATGGCGCTCATGTAGGCTTATTGTTTAAACAACTTGACAGCGTTCGAACTGCAAATACACCGCAGGGTACAATTATTCTCAATGGGCTTCAATTCAGTCAGAAGATAACAGAATACAAACGTTAGAAAATGGTAAGAATAATATTGTTTTTTTTTCTGGTTTGTAGTGACTTGATTGCACAAACATCTATTCACAAATATTTTATTGGCTTCACAGATAAGAATGGAAGTGTTTTTTCAATTAGTAATCCATCAGCTTTTCTTTCCCAAAGGGCCATTAAAAGAAGAGTACAGCAGGGCATTCCATTGAACATTCAGGATCTTCCGGTTAATTCAAATTACATCGATAGTGTCCTTTCCAAAGGAGCCATTTTGTTTACACGCAGTAAATGGTTTAATGGAATTACTGTTTCTTGTGATTCAATAACATTGAATGAAATCCAACTTTTGCCTTTTGTAACTTTATCACGGAAGGTTTTTAAGTATTCCGAGAAGCGGGTTGAAAAGAATAGTATTGGCGGGTTACCGTTGAATAATGCCTCTATGCTGAAATCAAGTAAGTACGATTATGGATATTCTTTTAACCAAATCCATTTGATGAATGGTGAATTTCTTCATGAGGCAGGAAATAAAGGGGAGGGGATTCTTATTGCTGTAATTGACGATGGTTTTAAATCCGTCGATCAGCTTAGCATTTTTGCGAATATGCGCCAACAAAATAATGTTGTGGCGACTTGGGATTTTGTATCTAATGAAGCATCGGTCTATGAAGATGATTCTCATGGCATGTCCGTATTAAGTGCAATAGCCGGTTTTGTGCCGGGCAAGTTAATTGGAACAGCTCCCAATGCTTCTTTTCTGTTATTGCGTTCGGAAGATGTTGACGCGGAAAATATCATTGAAGAGTACAATTGGAATGCTGCTGCTGAATTTGCCGATAGCGCCGGAGCTGATATTATTTCTTCTTCATTGGGTTATACAACATTCGATGATTCAACTTCAAATCATGTTTATGCCGATATGGATGGTAATCATTGTCCTTCCAGCATTGCCGCTGATATTGCTGTTTCAAAAGGAATTTTAGTACTTACCAGTGCAGGAAACAATGGTAACAAGGCTTGGCATTATATAAGTGCGCCTTCTGACGGTGACAGCGTTTTATGTATTGGCGGAGTTGATTCCAGTGGTAATCATTCTTTTTTTAGCAGCTTTGGTCCTTCTTCCGACGGTGATGTAAAACCTAATGTATCAGCCAAAGCTTCTCTGGCTTCGGTAGCAAATGAATTGGACGAAGTCTCTTCAGCGAATGGTACTTCTTTCGCCTGTCCAATCTTAGCCGGTTCGGCTGCTTGTTTATGGCAGATGTATCCTTCGAGTAAAGTTATGGATATCAAAAATGCCATTGAAAAAAGTGCCGGCATTTACAGTATGCCTGATAATATTTTAGGTTATGGAATTCCTGATTTTAGGATTGCAGCTTATTTTCTATCACAGGGAAATAATGAACTTTCTTTGGAAGATAATATTCTTGGAGTGTACCCAAATCCTTTTTTAGATGAAATGCACGTTCGATTCCATTCTTCCGTTTTTCAGGATTTACAGATTAATGTTTTTAACGCTATTGGACAAATCGTTTACTCTAATACTGTTTCTGTAAAAGGCGGTTTTGTAAATACTATTGATATTAATTTTGACAACAATAATAAAAATGGAATTTATTCTCTGAAAATTACTTCTCCTGAAAATAGTTATGAAAAGGTGGTTTTGAAAATGCAGTGAAAGGGGGATATTAGCAATTTTTTTTATTGTTAACACTTACTGATTTTATGAATAATATTTAATGGCCGATTTTTTAACCACAAAGTGCACAAAGGTTTAGCACAAAGTCCGCAAAAAAATGGTCTTGCCTTTTAGTACTTAGTCTTAGGCCCTTGGAAGCTTTGAGCTTAAAAAAAATTCAATTTTATGTTCCGGGAGTGTATAATATTCTTCCTCTTTTCAACTAATGAATTCTGGTTTATAAAACACCTTCATCATAAGCATTTTCTCCATGTAATGAAATATCTAACCCTTTGTCTTCATCAGTTTGAGAAACTTTTACAGGAGTAATTTTATTAATAATAAGGAGCATAAAATAAGTAAAGACAAAAGCATAAATGCAGGCGCCTACAACAGCAATTGTTTGTTTAATAAAAAAACCGGAGCCACCAGATAATAGACCATCTGCACCGGCAGTATTCATTGCTTTTGATGCGAATACGCCAAGTAATATTGTTCCCAAGCAACCTCCAATTCCATGAACACCCCAAACATCCAAAGCGTCATCCCATCCCATTTTATTTTTCAAATGAACAGCAATATAACATACTAATCCCGCTGTTATTCCTATAATGCAAGCGGCAGGAAGCGAAACGTATCCTGCAGCAGGAGTAATGGTTGCTAATCCGGCAACAGCTCCGGTTAGTAAGCCGACAAATTTTGGTTTCTTTACTAAATACCATTCTATGATCAGCCACGTAATTGCTGCAAATGATGCAGCAACATCTGTATTCAAAAATGCAAGGCCGGTTACAGCATTTACGTCTAAAGCACTGCCGGCATTAAATCCATACCAGCCAAACCATAATAATCCTGTTCCTATAGCAATTAAAGGGACGCTATTTGGAATAGATTCTCTATCTCTTCGTTTTCCAACATAAATTACAGATGCTAGTGCAGCAAAGCCTGCCGTTGCATGTACAACAATTCCACCGGCAAAATCTAAAACGCCCCATTGTGCAAGTAGTCCTCCACCCCAAACCATGTGTGCAAATGGATAATATACTAATAGCTGCCAAAGCACTAAAAAGATAAGGTATGATTTAAATGTAACTCGATTTACAAAAGCTCCGGTAATCAAAGCAGGAGTAATAATAGCAAACATCATTTGATATGCCATAAAAACAAATTCCGGTAGTTTTTTATTTCCCGAAAAAGGAGAATTTAGATCGACTCCGTGCATAAATGCTTTGTCTAAATTTCCGATAAGTCCACCCATTGCATCTCCGCTGAAACATAAAGAATAACCACAAATAAACCACATAATAGTAGTGATTCCCATGGAAACAAAACTTTGTATCATAATTCCAAGTATGTTTCTCTTTCCCGCAAGTCCACCATAAAAAAATGCCAATCCCGGTGTCATTAACATTACCAAACTAGTGGCAAGAAGCATAAAGCCTGTTATTCCTGTATCAAACATAATTTTTTATTTTGGTGTTATTAGTATTATATTATTTTAGTATGTAAAATTAAAATGAAACACCTAGGTTAACCAAGATTTCTAATCGGCTATTGGTGTTCTTACCATCTGTAAGAAAAATTTTTTGATTGTCATCCATTTTCAGATTACGCCCTTCCAATCGGACAAAAGCATTATCTTTTGGCTTATACTCCATACCCAGGGTGACACCACTAACAATGTATCCGGTAATTTTTTTATTTGCATCTAATATGTATCCGGTTAAAAATCCATTTTCATCTGAAAACGTTTCCCCGCGTACATAAATTCCAAACAACGGTTTTGCCTGATACTTAAAGGTTATAATTCCACTATAAGCTGAAGCGGTTTTTTGTGAATTAAGAATTTGAGAATTTTGCTGGGTAATGTAATCAAATCCGATATTGGCTTTTAGTTTAGGAGTAAATTGATAGTTAAAAACAATGTTGTTTAAAAAACGCATGTGTTTACCGGAGATATTCTCCGGTAATT
>JAYURB010000155.1:0-4200 GCA_043756425.1 Bacteroidota bacterium | reverse complement strand
AAAAGAACGAATGCTTTATTTAAGCCCGGTAGCCATGCGACTGGAGATGAAAAACGGAATTAACAATTGTTCTGTAATTAACGACAGCTATAATTCCGATATAGGTTCGCTTACCATTGCTCTGGATTTTCTGAATCAGCAAAAGCAGCATACTAAAAGAACGGTTATTCTTTCTGATATTTTACAAAGCGGAAAGAATGAAGAAAACTTATATAAAGAAGTTGCCGGTTTATTAAAAGCCAAAGGAATCGATCAGCTAATAGGAATCGGTCCGGCGATTAGCCGTCAACAAAACAATTTCGACTTGAATAAAAAGTTTTTTAAGTCGACGGAAGATTTTCTTCGCGATTTTTCCCCACCCGATTTCCGTGATGAAACAATTTTACTTAAAGGCGCGCGCCCATTTGGCTTCGAGAAAATAAGCAAGACACTTCAGCAAAAAGCCCATGAGACGGTACTCGAAATCAATTTAAACGCTCTGGTACATAATTTAAACTATTACCGCTCCCGTTTAAAACCTGAAACAAAAATTATGGCCATGGTAAAAGCAACTTCCTATGGAAGCGGAAGCTTTGAAATTGCCAATGTTTTGCAATTTCATCATGCCGATTATCTGGCTGTTGCTTATACGGACGAAGCAATTGAATTGCGAAAGTCGGGCATTTCGCTTCCAATTATGATAATGAATCCTGAGATTCAAAGTTTTGAGTTAATGCTTCGCTATAAATTGGAACCGGAGATCTATAATTTTCGCCTTTTGAATCAGCTTCAGGATGTATTAAAAAAACACGAAGGAGATCCTTTCATGATCCATATCAAACTTGATACAGGAATGAACAGACTTGGATTCTCTGAATCAGATATTAATGAACTTGTTGTTAGGTTAAATAACAATAAGCATATAAAAGTTAAATCAATTTTCACCCATCTTACTTCGAGCGATGAATCAGAACACGATGGATTTACCAAGTTACAAATTCAGCGTTTTGAAATTATGAGCCGGGAGATTATAGAGAACCTTACGTATCCTGTAATGAAGCACATTCTTAACTCATCAGGCATTTTACGATTCAACGAAGCGCAATACGATATGGTTCGAATAGGAATAGGCCTTTATGGTTTTTCGTCAACTGCAAATGAACAGAGTCAGCTGCAACAGGTAGCAACACTGAAGACAACTATTTCGCAGATTAGAAATGTTCCCGCCAATGAGACAATTGGGTATAACAGAAAAGGAAAAATAAAACGTGATTCGGTAATTGCAACAGTGCCTATTGGATATGCCGATGGTATTAACAGGCGATTCGGCAACGGTAACGGCAAGATGCTTATAAACGGAAAACTGGCTCCTGTAATTGGAAATGTATGCATGGACATGTGCATGCTTGACATAACAGAAATACAGGCCCGTGAAGGTGATGAGGTAATTGTATTTGGTTCCGAACTGCCGGTTACAGTAATGGCAGAAGCAATTGGAACAATTCCTTATGAGATTCTGGTAAGTGTTTCACAAAGGGTCAAAAGGGTATATTTTCAGGAATAATTTGAAGAGCGTTTACAATTATCAAAAAAAAATCCCGCACAACTATATTGACTTAGGTTAAAAAAACCTGGGCATCTTATTAAAGTTTTTGGTTCTGGCCCCTCTTTTTACATATGAAACAAAGGTGAGGTTGACTTCAAAAGCATTCGCCGAACCGGCAAGGTTGGATAAAGAAGAATTGTTGATATCATAGCTTAAGCCTAAACCAAGACTATTAAATTCAAATCGGACTGTGGCAACAAAAGCATCCTGCCAGCGGTAAAATAAACCACCGTAAAAATAAGCCTCCTTGGTGTAGTTTGTATACCTTGATTTAAACTGAACTTTATTTTTTAAATATCCACCGGCTATAATTTCCTTTTGTTTGCCTTGCAACATAACCATTAACTTAGGACAAAACCACCTTGTGTATTCCTTATCAAGACCAATCTCTCCGCTGGAATGAAGCGTAATTCTTTCAGTTAAGGGAGCATCAGACAAAGTAAAGAAGCTCACATTGGGTCCGCCTATATGTGATATAGATGCGCCAATATCAAAAGAATTATTACCGTCGGGAATATAATAATACAATAAACCGGCATTTAAGTCAAGATAAGAAAACTCCTGAAGTTGAATATATTCTTTGGAAGGCAATGAAGGATCAAAGGCATCACCATTCCATTGATTGTCCCAGGTTGATTTAGTTGCATCCAGCGCTTGCTGATTTAATCCGGTCTGGAAGCCAATGGAAAAAAAATTGTCGCCCTGATCGTCAAGTGCAGTAGTATAAGAAAGCGAAGCTTCAAGAATGGTTGATTTAAATCCAACGGTGCCTGCTTTATCCTGATAGATCATACCGCCGATTCCGAAATAATTGTTTTTAAGTTTTCCTTTAGCCAGAGGTGCGTCACATGAAAGATGAATGGTTTTATATCCATCACCCAAACCTGACCATTGGCTGCGGTAAATATTACTTATTCTGGCTCGTCCATCAAATATTCCCGTTAGTGCAGGGTTAACCTGTAGCGGGGAATAAGAGAATTGCGAGAAATGTACATCCTGGGCAACTACACGAACAGGAAAGAGCAGCCAGATAAGACTAAATAATTTGATGATTTTATGCTGTAAAAATTTCTGCATTGAAATTTTTTTTAACGTATTAATGTAATAGATCCCGAACGTGTTATAGTATCTTTATCGTTATAATTTATAGTGACAACATAGGTATAAGATCCCGGGTTAAGATCTTTCCCTTTATATGTACCATCCCAACCGATGGAAGGATTGGTTGTTTCAAAAACTTTCTCACCCCATCTGTCAAAGATGGTAAACCTTAACCCGTAAATGTTATTACCCCGAACGAAAAAGTAATCGTTCGATCCATCCTTATTTGGCGAAAAAGTATTGGGAATGAATATATCATTGTCATGAAGAATGGTAATTGTTACTTGACGAGTTACGGCACAGCCTGTACCATCATTAATTGATACAATATAAACAGTATTAACTTTTGGAGTTGCTATAGGAGTAGGACCGGCAGTTGTATCCAGTCCTGCAGATGGACTCCAGGAATATAAAGCACCACCACCGGCAAACAACTGATAGGAAGATCCAAAATACATTGCAGTATCCGGACTTACAAAAGCATTAGGAATGAATTGAACATTGACTTCCGAATATTTAACAATAGTATCTGAGCCATATTGATTGGTAACAATAAGCTGTACATCGTAAAGGCCTTCCTGATTATAGCACACACTAGGACTTGCAGAGGAAGAAGTATCAGGCGTTCCACCGGGGAAGCTCCATTGATAAGAAATAATAGGTCCAAAAGAAGAGTTGTCAGAAAAAGAAACACAATGCTTAGGACACAACTGAGTAACGCTGCTGTTGAAATCAGCAATTGGAAACGGGCAGCTGGTAACATTAAGATAATTCGTTTTTGTTAATGTGTCAGCGCCAAATTGGTTAAAAACAATTAGTGTGACTGAATAAAAACCGGGCGAATTATAACAAACCGGAGGTGGTGACGGAGAGGAACTGGATGAAGGAATTCCCCCGGGGAAGAACCAGCTCCACGCTGTGGCTCCATTGGTGCTGGCATCTGTAAAAGTAATGCATGATCTTTCACAAAATACTGAATCACTTGCAACGAAATCTGCTGTTGGTCTAGTACAAGGATTTACAATTACCGTAGATGATTTTGTTGATGTTCCGCCGGAAGTGGTTACTGTTAATTGCACAGTGTATGTACCGGGATTGAAATAACAGACTGAAGGATTTTGCAAGTTTGAAGTTGGTGTATTGGATCCGGCAAAAGTCCAGCTATATATAGGAAACGGCCCAACAGTATCGGCAAGAAAGGCTACACAATCGCTAACACAAATGTCAGTATCACTTTGGGTAAAATCAGCAACAGGAGGAGCCGGAATATTAAATACAGAGATCGTATCAACGGCGAAAGAAGGACGGCTGTTTGTTGAACCGCCATTATCGTTTTGCCAGCGAAAACCTATTTTAACATTGGCGGAAACAGTTATTGTAGGAAGATTAATTGAATAACGTTCCCACTGATATAAGTTTGCACCGCAGGAATTATTTGTTCGGGAAGGAACACCAATATTTTGCCAGGTGGTACCATTATAAAAATCAATGAAAACCTTATCGGAATCTACCGG
>JAYURB010000154.1:0-10421 GCA_043756425.1 Bacteroidota bacterium | reverse complement strand
AAGAAATTTGTCTCCATTGTGGTTTTTTAATTCAAGGCAATTTCCGCAAAAGGAATGCATCTGATCAAGGGATAGAATAATAAGTTCATTTTTCTCCGACAATTTCTTTTTTACCGTTTCTCTTTCCGTTTCGTTTCTAATTGCCTCCAGACAAACAAGGGCAAAACCATCGCAAAGTGAAAGTACAACATTAGTATGATAAATTATTTCATTATTTTTATCATAAGAAGTAAAAAGTATGAGTTCATAATCTAATTTTTTATTCCATTCTTCAATAGCCTCTGCATTTGTTCTTTTCGAGAGAGAAGCATAAACTATTTTGTTTTCATGATCAACAACAAGACTTCCTGTACCTTCAAGAAAAATATTCTTCTCCTCCATTCCTGAGAGGTCAATTACTTCTTTGTATTGTTTTTTTAAGCGGTTTATTATCTCCTTCCTTCTTTCAAGTCTCCTGTTGTCAGCCATCATGGGATACAATACAAACTGGCCGTAAGGGGAAGTTGAGAACCAATTATTTGGGAAAACTCCGTCCGGTGTGGTCTGACCATCTTCCGGGGAAATGACAATTACGGTAATTCCGGCCTTCATTAGTTTTGTTTTCAGGTCATGAAACTCCTTCATAGCAGTTTCCGCGGGAAATTTGACATTAGCCGGGGTTTGAAAGAAATTGTCAGAACTGGTTTTTGTATTAAAAGAGAAGCCTTTTGGTTCAACCATTAATACCTTATCGGAAAGAATCATTGTAATTAGGTAATATTTTTAGTCAAAACTGCACAATTATTGAATAGAAGTTCAAAGATCTTACAGTTTTTATCAGCAGGTAATTGAGTAAAAACAGTAAAAAAATGTCAATAAATGACTTTTACCCTTTAAAATGACTCGAAACCTGACAAATGGGACAGGGTGCGTTATTCAAGTATAATTCTACATCAATTCAAGCGTAAATATTGGAAAAATAAACATATGAAAAACGAACCAGTAGTTAGTTACAACCACATGCAAGAAGAAGAAGCGATAAATAAAAAGACAAATCGTATTCCGTATTCTTTATACGTTTTGTTATTTGTTGACGCCATTCTAATCTCTGCATTATCAGTATTCGTAGCCAAAATAATCTTCTAATCCTTAACGAAAGGAATTGTTAAAGGCCGGGCATTGTCCGGCCTTTTTTCTTTTATTATAAGTTTTAATTTCTATTTTTGTTGGATAACCTAAAAACCGTCCAACATGAACAAAGGAGTTTTATTTTTCTTATTGATTTTAACAAATTTCACTAAACCTGTTTTTTCCCAGATAAGTCTTGTGAGTTTTTCTACCGGTTATTTTTATCCTGTCGATATTAAAAATTGTGGCGATGACAGGTTGTTCATTGTACAACAAAACGGATTGATTCGAATTTGTGATACAGCAGGTGTTAAAAATACTCAGCCTTTTCTGGATATAACTGCAAGGGTGAAGTTTGTAGGCAGTAACGATGAGAGAGGACTTCTTGGACTTGCCTTCGCACCGGATTATTTGACAAGCGGATATTTTTATGTCAATTATGTTGCCTTGTCTGATGGCAATACGAAAATTTCGCGTTTTCATGTCAATCCCATAACTCCGGATTCCGCAGATCCTTCCAGTGAAGAAATTATTTTATCAATTAGTCAGCCGTTTACAAATCATAAAGGGGGGCATTTAGGTTTCGGTCCCGATGGATATTTATACATTGGAATGGGTGATGGCGGATCAGGTGGAGATCCGGGAAACAGGGCTCAAAATCCTGATTCATTATTGGGAAAAATTCTGCGTATAGCTGTTAATCCTTCCAATCCAACCTATAGTATTCCTTCGGATAACCCTTTTGCCGATGGTACACAAGGTGCACCTGAAGTTTGGGCTTTTGGAATTCGAAATCCATGGCGCTGGAGCTTTGATCGATTGACAGGAGATTTATGGATTGGTGATGTTGGACAAAATTTGATTGAAGAAATAGATTTTCAACCGGCCGGTAGTCCCGGTGGTTTAAATTATGGTTGGAGATGCTACGAAGCAAATGCAACTTACAATACTTCAGGTGGATGCTTGCCTTACTCCGGTACTGTGCCCAATGTTTTTCAATATAATCACTCGCCGTATTGCAGTGTAACTGGTGGCTATATTTATCGCGGTACACGATACCAGGAGCTATACGGCAAATATTTCTTTACCGATTACTGTAAATCTGAAATTCGTTATTTAGAAGCGAATCCAAGCGGCGGATTTTCACAAACGAATCTGGGTTTGTTGGGAGCTGCTTCCGTTTCAGGATTTGGTGAAGATAAAAATGGTGAAGTGTACTGTGCCGGTTTATCTGCGGGAACTATTTTCCATATTGTTTCTGCAAATTGTGCTCCTGTCTCAACAATTAATGCCGGAAAAGATACCCTTGATGATTGTAGCACCGGTTCAGTTGATTTATTGGTTCCGCAGGGTGTTGGAAGTACCTATCAATGGGTATTTAATAATAATAATGTTGGAACAGGTAATTCCCTTTCTGCAACGCAACAAGGCACTTATTTTGTTACCGTAACCAATCAATCCTGTTCAAGCACGGATTCGATTTATGTTAAATTTTCTTCCGGCATTAACTTAAACGTTTCGGGTCTTGATACTTTGTATTGTGTGTATAATCCTACTGTAAATTTATTGCCTAATTTTATTGGAGGTACGTTTTCAGGCCCCGGAACAAACGGTTCTATAGCAACTTTTAATCCCGCTGCAGCGGGGTTGGGTTTGCATACTATTCAGTATTCTTATACAACACAAACAGGATGCCCTTTTACATTTTCAAAGAATGTTCGTATCGATGCATGCTTAAATGTTCCTGAAAATAAATGGACCAATACAATTGCTGTTTTTCCAAATCCATCCTATGGTGATTTTTTCCTCAAGGTTTTTGTTTCAACTGAGAAAAAATTTTCCATGGAAATTCAAGATATCACAGGTAGAATTATTTATGATGAATCGTTTGTAATTGGTATAGGTGAAAATCAAATACCTGTTCATGCAGGATTATCGAAAGGAATTTACAACATTAAATTTTCAGATGATACTTCAACATCGTCCCAAAAATTGATTATTCGATAAATCTGTATTATATGAAAGTAATTTATTGCGCAGTCTTATTTAGTCTGTGTGTTTCACTTTCTGCCTTTGCTCAGGAAGCATTTACTGTTCACGTTATTCCGTCATCAATTACTGCAGTTCCTGCCACACATTCCGGGGCTTTTGCTTCTTACAATGGTAAATGGATTTTTATCGGCGGAAGAATTGATGGTATGCATCTCATGCAGATTGGTCAGGCATTCCCAACGTATGGAAGAAATGATTCTATTTTCCTGGTAGATCCAATTACTAACACTTATGCATCCGTCACTGCTAAAACCCTTCCCGGTTTTACCTATGAAGCACTTTGCTCCTCCAATATGGAGTATTATCAGGATGGACAATATTTATATATGATTGGCGGATATGGAAGTGAAGACAGTTCAACTAACTGGATAACTTTTCCGTCTCTTATCAGTGTTGATCTGAATTGTCTAGTAAACGCAATAAGCTCAAGCAGCCCGATAAGCAGTTGTTTCCGTCAATTAATAGATTCAAACCTTGCTGTAACAGGCGGAGGACTTGAAAAACTGGATTCAACGTATTACCTTGTTTTTGGCCATCGTTTCGACGGTCGCTATTCTAATCCTCCTACAACTTTCTTTACACAGAAGTATACACATGAAATCAGAAAATTCGGTATCGTCGACAATGGTATAAGTCTTTCTTTAAACAATTATTCAGTTCTTACCGATACCAATTTGTTTCACCGTCGCGATTTCAATTTAGTTCCGCAAATTTATCCAAATTCCGATAGGGGATTTACCGTTTTTGGCGGTGTATTTCAGAAGAATATTGACAGGCCTTTTCTTACGCCTATTGATATTTCAGCAGCTGGAACTCAACATCAATCTTCTTTCAATGAAAACCTCAATCAGTATACAACAGCCGCATTACCTATATACGATTCACTTCATAATTTCATGCACACAATTTTTTTCGGAGGAATAAGTCAGTAGCAATGGGATTCTGTTTCTATGACGCTGGTAGAAGATACGATGGTTCCATTTGTATCTACCATTAGTAAAGTAACAAGAGATTCAGCCGGAAATCTTGCAGAGTCTTTTATTCAGGAAAGCATGCCGGCATTGAAAGGATCCAATGCAGTATTTATTACTGATCCAATGGTTATGTCTTATGATGGAAAGATTATCAACCTTAATGCACTCACCGGTAATACACGTATAGGTTTTATTGCCGGTGGTATTCATAGTGATTTGCCGAATGTAGCAAATCTTGACCCAATTGGAATGTCAAGACCTAATTCTGTGCTATACGAAGTTTATGTCGATAAAACAGTTAATGCTATTCCCGAACTTCCCGTTAAGAGTGATATCAATAATTTATTTATTTTTCCGAATCCTGTTCACGACCGATTTACCGTTAACTTTTCTGCCTCTCAAGATGCACTTTGCTCGATTAAACTTTATGACTCTCAGGGAAAGCTCGTTCGAGCATTGTTAAAAGATAAAACTCTTTCGGGAAGTCAGAGCTTTACTTTTTCTAAAGAAGGACTTTCAAGCGGTGTTTATACATGCCGAATTGTATTGGGTCGTTCGTCAAAATCAGTAATAATTAAGATTAGTTAATTATTTGGGTGCTATACGCAAAAGGAATACAGCTACACCTGCAAAAACAATATTTGGAATCCAGACTGCAACGATAGGAGCAATCGATCCGTTGATTGCAAAGGTGTTTGAAATTTGCATAAACAAAATATATGCGAAACTAAGGGTTATGCCTAATCCCAGTTGAGCACCAATGCCGCCTCGAATTTTTTTAGAAGAAAGTGATACTCCTATCAGCATTAATATGAAAGTAGAAAAAGGTAAAGCAATTCGCCTGTATGATTCAACAAGGTAAGCTGTTACATTTTCAGATCCCTGTAATTTTTCTTCTCTTATGAATCGATTAAGTTCTCTGTTGTCCATCGATTCAATAATATTCAGTCTTCGCTTAAAATCAGCCGGTTTAATTTTAAACGTAGTGTCTTTACGCATTCCGCTTTCAATTTTTTCATGGAAACCATTAATGGAGCGTATGTAATAGTTCTGAATACTCCACTTATTGGAAACGCTGTCCCATTGTATCCGGTCTGAATTTAAAAACCATGTACGCTTGCCATTTTCGATTTTTTCAAGAGAAAATCTGTAACCCGTATTGTTTCGGTTATTATAACTTTCCATGTACATAAAAACACCGGGACTAATTTGCCGGTGAAGGTTTCTGTCTTTAAACTCAACAGGGTTTTTTATGTATACATTTTCGAAATCAAGTTTTATTTTATTGGAATGTGGAATAACCCATCCGTTGAAATAAAAGGATATAGCGGCTAACATTCCGGCTGCAATAAAATATGGAAAAAGTAATCTGCGGAAACTGACCCCACTGTTTAGTATGGCTACAATTTCAACATTTGCAGCCATTTTTGCTGTGAAGAAAATTACAGAAATGAAAACAAAAAGTGGTGCAAAAAGATTGGCAAAGTATGGAATGAAATTAAAATAGTAATCAAAGACAATTGCTTTAATGGGAGCCTTACGCTCGATAAAATCATCAAGTTTTTCTGAAATATCGAAAACTACTGCAATGACAATTATAAGGGCCAAAGAGAAAAAAAAAGTTCCGAGAAATTTTCGGATAATGTATTTATCGAGGATTTTCAATAGGGCTTGATTACTGCGTCGCAAGGTAATAAGAACGGGTCAATTTTCGGTTATCATTCGTTTTTATGATAATAATATTTTGATTCACTGAGTTTACGAATTATATGTTCCTTTATCGATAATCAATTTTTCTATTATGAGTTAAATATTGAATGTTACTGATTCGAATTATTTTCTGGTAATAAAAGAACCTTATTTTTTTGTTTGTATTGTTGACTAAGCAACTTTAATTTTATTCACTATTAATGATTTCGAGATAACTCCGAAATTTTGTATTCTGACTTATGACAACAAATATTTCTGTAAATAATTGATAATTAATATTCTATAAAATGGAGGACGCAAATTGCGTCCTCCATTTTATAGAATTAAAATCTAAATAATCTATGCAAAATTATAGTACACTTCCAGATGAAATTATTATTAACAAAATATTTTTAATTAGAGGGCAAAAAGTAATGATTGACAGACACCTTGCTGAACTTTATGGAGTTGAAACAAAAAGACTTAAAGAAGCAGTAAGAAGAAACAGTTCCCGCTTTCCGGAAGACTTCATGTTTGAAATGAATGATACAGAATTTATTAAATGGAGAAATGAAAATGTTTTTTTTCAGGATGATAAAATGGGACTTCGTTATCCTCCGTTTTGTTTTACTGAACAAGGCGTAACAATGCTATCCTGTGTTTTGAATAGTGAACGGGCCATTGATGTGAACATAAAAATAATCAGAATTTTTATTAAGCTCAGGGAAATGATCTTAACTAATAAAGAAATTCTGCTCAAGCTTGAAAAATTAGAAAAGCAAGTATTGCAAAATGATGAAGATATTAAAATGATTTTTAATGCAATTAAGCAATTATTAAATCCGCCTGTGAAGGATAGGAAAAAAATCGGTTTTATCAATAATGAGTAACCTCGAAACGTTATGAAAAAAATCTACAAGAAAACCGGATATTATATTATTGAAACCACTGCACAATAAAACCCGTGTACTTCAAAATAGCATTTATACCTTCCGTCCAAATTGCTCAACCATCAACTTTTTCCAAGCGTAGAAAGTGCCATCCATAATTTTCTCTCGTGCATCCTTTACAAGTTTAAGATAAAAGGCCAGATTATGAAGCGTGCAAATTTGTGCGCCCAGTATTTCTTTGCTAATTATCAGATGGCGCACATACGCTTTTGAATAATACTGATCAACGAAAGATGTGCCTTCAGGATCAAGCGGGGAGAGGTCATCTTTCCATTTTTCATTTCGCATATTCATTATTCCGTTTTCTGTGAAAAGAGTGCCATTGCGTGCATTACGGGTAGGCATAACACAATCGAACATGTCAACACCCAATGCTATGTTTTCAAGAATGTTTATTGGGGTACCTACTCCCATAAGATAACGTGGCTTATCCTCGGGAAGTATACTGCAAACAACTTCCGTAAGTTCATACATTATTTCTGCCGGTTCCCCTACGGACAAACCTCCAATGGCATTACCTTCACATTCAAGGGAAGCTACAAATTCTGCAGATTGTATTCGAAGTTCTTTAAAGACACTTCCCTGAACAATAGGAAATAGTGTTTGTTCATGACCATACAATCCCCGTGTTTCTTTCATTCTTGCCAGGCATCGTTTTAACCATCGGTGGGTCATTTCCATACTTTTTTTTGCATAGGTATGAAGGCAGGGATAAGGCGCACACTCGTCAAGAGCCATAATAATATCAGCGCCAATTATTCTTTGTATGTCAATGGCAAATTCAGGAGTGAAGAAATGTTTTGATCCGTCTATGTGTGAGGTAAATGCAACTCCTTCTTCTTTTATTTTTCGAGAATCGGCAAGTGAATATACCTGATAACCACCGCTATCCGTTAATAATGGTTTTTTCCAGTTCATAAACTTATGCAAGCCACCTGCTTTTTCGATGATTTGAAGTCCCGGTCGAAGGTATAGATGATACGTATTCCCTAAGATTATCTGTGCAAGTGTATCTTCTACTAATTCATGCTGATGCACAGCTTTTACAGTACCGGCTGTGCCCACGGGCATAAAGATTGGAGTCTGAATGGTGCCATGTTCAGTAGTTATTTCGCCTGCACGGGCTTTTGTCTGACCATCTTTTTTTAATAAGTGGAATTTCATAGGATAAGAGAGAAAATCAATTAATTACTACCATTATCATTAACAATTTTACGTTAATATCTCGCCAAATATAGGCACTTTGATATGATTGACACTTCTACATTTGTAAACATCTGAAACGGCAATAGATTGACCGAATTATGTATGAGTGTAATGAAAGAAATGGTGGAGTTATTATTTATTGTTTTACTGGTTATGGCTTTCATTCAACTCTGTGTTTATTGGCTCGAGTATAGAAAGCTTGCCTTTTATCGTCGAAAGGATTCAGCTATTGGAAAATTACCGGTATCCATTATTATCTGCGCTCGAAATGAAAAGGAAAATTTGCAAAAGTATCTTCCATCTATACTTGAACAGGATTATCCGGATTTTGAAGTGATCGTTGTAAATGATTGTTCCTGGGATGAAACGGATCTTGTTTTAATGGACATAGCTAAGCAATATTCAAAACTAAAAATTGTAACGATAAAGGAGCAAGAGAAATATACGCACGGCAAGAAATTCGCCATAACGCTGGGAATTAAAGCTGCTTCCCATGAAAATCTCTTGTTCACAGACGCTGATTGTTATGCAGCAAGTAATCAATGGCTTGATTTGATGCAAAGAAACTTCAGCGGTCAATACGAATTTGTGCTTGGCTATGGTCCATATGAAAAGGAGGAAACCCTGCTAAATAAACTAATCCGATTCGATACTTTTTATATAGCAGTCCAATACTTGTCTGCATCTCTTTCGGGTGCAGCTTATATGGGTGTAGGAAGAAACCTGGGGTACAAAAAGTCCGTCTTTTTTCGCAACAAAGGATTTGCTAAGCACAATCATATACTTTCGGGCGATGATGACCTTTTTATAAATGAAAATGCAAATGCAACAAATACTACAATAGAAATAGACAAAGATTCGTTTACTTATTCTATTCCCCAATCGACTTTTTCAAAGTGGATTGGGCAGAAAAAAAGACATTTGACTACGGCAAAGTATTATAAGGGCCGTCATAAGGCTTCCCTGCTCATTAAGAACGGTAGTCTATTTGTTTATTACTTGTTATTAATTCCTTTATTTATCCTGCAATACGACTGGAGAATACTAGTATCTTTGCACCTTCTGATGTTGCTGGCTAAATTTCCGATTGTATACAGGATTGCCAATAGATTCAAGGAAATTGACCTAGCATGGTTATTTCCGGTATTTGAATTTATTCATACTCTTCTTCTTCAACCTCTCTTTTACTTAGCTAACCTTTTAACAAAACAAAAAACATGGAAGTAAATCCGAATCTCTCTGAAAAAGCCCAGATCGATTTCAAATTAGTGCAGTTGGCCATAAAAGGAGATCAGAAAGCATATGCTGAACTTATGTCCAGGTATAAGGATTCCATATACTTCATGCTGCTGAAGATGGTGAATAACAGAGACGATGCAGACGATCTTACTATTGAAGCATTCGGCAAAGCATTCAAAAACCTGCATCAATACACACCAGATTTTGCTTTTAGCACATGGCTTTTTAAAATAGCTACCAATAATTGTATTGATTTTATCCGAAGGAAAAAGAAACTTACTTTCTCAATCGATAAAACCATGGAAAATGACAGTGGCCAGGATATGCAATTTGAAATCAAATCTCCTATGCTTGATCCGGAGGAGAATATGATTAAAAAGCAAAAAGCACTGCTGATGCGTGATGTTGTTGAAAAGCTTAAACCCCGCTATAAAAGACTCGTAGAACTCAGGTATTTTCAGGAACGTTCCTATGAAGAAATTGCCGATGAATTGAAGCTGCCTTTAGGTACAGTTAAAGCGCAATTGTTCCGTGCCAGAGAATTTCTATACCAGATACTGAAAAATCAGGAGGAGCAAATTTGAAGATTGAATTATGACCGTTGACAATCCATTATCCGGCGACGGCTCGCATGCTTCAGATAACAGAATTTTATTAAAATATTTTTCCGGACTTTCCGAAAATCAACGGCGACAGTTTGCGCTATTACCCGGACTGTATTCTGATTGGAATGAAAAGATAAATTTAATCTCTCGTAAAGATATTGAACACCTTTTCATTCATCATGTTTTGCACTCCCTCAGCATAGCTAAGGTTGTAAATTTTATTAAGGGTACTAAAATTGTTGATGTAGGAACAGGAGGAGGTTTTCCGGGTATTCCACTTGCCATTCTTTTTCCTGAAGTAAAATTTATTCTTGTCGATTCCATTGGAAAAAAAATCAATGTGGTAAAGGAAATTGCTTATGCGCTTCAACTCGAAAATGTTACAGCATTAAAAAGCAGGGCAGAAGATCTTGAAGAGAGTTTCGATTTTGTAATAAGCCGCGCTGTTGCTTCTATTAATAGTACATGCAATTGGACCTTCAGATTAATTCGTCCCGGCGGTCGAAATTCTATTAAAAACGGATGGTTATTCTTAAAAGGAGGTGACCTGTCTGGTGAAATAAAGGAATCCCAAAGTCAGGTTGTAATTTTTGAAATCG
>JAYURB010000153.1:0-4220 GCA_043756425.1 Bacteroidota bacterium | reverse complement strand
AGCAGCGGGAAGACGCTACAAGCAGCCATTTATTGATCTGGTTAAAGAAGCTCTTGATACTACCAAACAAATGCGCACGTTTAAGAGAAATTATGATTCCGGTGCTGCAACTCCTATCCAGATTATGTCTTATTTCCGCATGCTTGAAATGGCCGGTATGAACGCTCAACTGGAAATCAATAAATATTTAATGAAGCAATCCGATAGTGACTTTGTCAGTTTTAACAGTTGGAGAATTATGTATGATATTATTAAAGATCCTACCATGCCTGCGGTAAACAGAATTCTCGATATGCGAAAGGAATTGGATAAACGTTATACTGCCGACAGTGTCGATAATAAAATGATTATCCTTCATAATTACTATCTGGGTCAGTTTATTCAGCAGCTCGATTCTGTCGGCTACGAAAAGGCAAGTAAAAAAATCGCTGAAAATAAAAAGCTTGGACCTCTTGCAGAAAAAATTTGCGCATACGCCGATTTAAATAAACATAAATTAAAATTTGAATACGATCAATACAGAATAAAAGGACCAAAGTTCATTGAGAAGTATGCACTGGAAGACCCTCGCAGAGTCACGGATGTATGCGGACAATTATACGAGCGCTTCGGCGGTGATAGTATTCTTATGGGGAAATGCGAAAAATGGCTGGTTCATTCTGTTCAATTGAAAGATTATTATAAAGCGAACCACGTTCTTGCTTCTGTTTACACCGTAATGGGTAAACTCGACCTTGCCATTAAAACTGCTGAACATGCCATTGAATTAGGTAAGAAAATGCCGAATGGAGACTATAAGCAAACTACAGCGTTACTTTCTAGGCTCAATGAAATGAAGGCTGCTGAGAAGAAATAATTGAACGAGTGTTTCTTTTTTAAGGAAGGACCCTTGGCGCCCATAGCGTTTAACCTTGGCGTACTTTGTGGTTAAAATCCGACATCAAAAAACTTAAGTACATCTATTCAAAGAATACTTCAAAAGGCTTCCGCTTTTTGAAGGAAAGTTCATATCGATTCTGAGGTAAAACGGAATTGTCTGTTTTTTACCACTAAGGTTTGAATTAAGCGTGCTAAGAATTGACTAATCTCTTTTAGGAGAAGTTTTAATTCAGCGCTTTTTTACTATATAATTTCTACCAACCCAACCCTTTGAATGTATGTAACATCTATTTGAAATATAATCCATTCATATTTCCAAATATTTTGACATGAAAGTAAAAATTAAATTGCTGGTCGGAGGATTTTATTTGCTTTTGGCTTTCAATGGAACTGCACAAGTTTCAACGGTTGTAGCGAATGCATTGGCATTTAAAGCCATGTTGACTAGTACACAACAAGCAACTTTACAATTGACATATACTTCGTCTTTAGCGCGTAAGTGGAGTAATTTACCCTGTGGAACTTCATGCCGTAATGGTCTTCAAATGGGAACCAATCTTACCACAGCTCAGTTTACTGCAGCTATGTTGGTGATAAAATCAGCACTTAGCACATCCACAAATGATGGTTATGACGAATACCGTCAAAGCAATTTAGCAGAAGCATATTTACACGTAAACGGCGGTGGAAATGGATATGACAGTACCTTGCGTTGGATTTGCTTTTTGGGAACTCCATCCAATTCCGGTTCATGGATGCTTCAATTCGGTGGCCATCACTTTGCAGAAAATATTGCATTTAATGCCGGACATGTTATCGGTGCTACCCCTTATTTTCAGGGAGTAGAACCCAAAACATTTACTTATAATTCAGTTGCCTATACACCACTTTCTGATGAACGTGATGCATTAGCGAGTATGCTTGCAGGTTTGACAACTGCCCAGCTTACCACAGCTCGCAATAGTTCGTCATTCAGTGATTGTACTCTTATACCCGGTGAAACCAATGGAGGAAGTGGAGCTTTCCCGGCCACCAAAGTCGGTATAGCCTGCAGTACACTAACTTCTACTCAACAAAATCTTGTGCTAACAGCAATTGGACATTATGTTAATGATATGGATGCAACAACTGCTGCTGCAGTTATGGCAGTTTACACCAGTGAAATAAACGGTACTTACCTTTCCTATACCGGCAATGGGATTTCAGGTTCAGCAAGTTCTTTTCTTAATGCTAATTCTAATTATGTTCGCATTGATGGACCCAGCGTTTGGATAGAATTTTCATGTCAAAACGGTATTGTAATTCAGGGGCAAATTCACTACCATACCGTTTGGCGTGACCATAGCCACGATTACGGAGTCGATTTAACAGGTTCTGCAATAGATGGAAACGGTCTTACAGCTACCATCACTCCATCCGGTTCAACTGCAATTTGCAGTGGCGGAAGTGTTGTTTTAAATGCAAACACAGGAACAGGATATACTTACCAATGGAAAATAAACACAGTAAATATTTCCGGAGCCACATCTTCAAGTTATACGGCCATTGCCGCCGGAAATTATACGGTGACTGTTACAAGCGGGATAAACGCTGCAACTTCTTCAGCAACATCAGTTACGGTAAATGCTTTGCCAACTGCAACATTAACAGCAAGCGGAGCAACTACCTTTTGCAGCGGTGGCAGTGTAACGCTTAATGCAAATACAGGAACAGGTTTAACCTATCAATGGAAATTGAACGGAGTGACAATCAGCGGAGCAGTTGGATCATCTTTCAATGCAACAAATTCAGGTGTATTTACTTGCATTGTTACCAATTCAGCCGGATGTACCGGAAGCGCCTCGATTACAACCTTTGTTAATTCAAATCCTGTACCAAGCATCAGTGGAAATACATCCTTTTGTTCAGGCAGCTCTACTACATTAAATGCAGGAGCGGGATACAATTCATATCTGTGGTCTACATTAGCCACAACTGCAACCATAAGTGTTGGTTCGGCCGGAAATTTCACATGCACAGTTACAAATGTTAGCGGATGCACCGGTTCTGCAACAGTAACGACAACAATTAATCCTTTGCCAGCTGTTTCATTCAGCGGACTGGCGAATTCATACTTTGTTACAGATCCCCCTGCATCCTTAACCGGCTCTCCTCCTGGTGGAATGTTTAGCGGAACCGGAATCTCAGGTAATGCATTCAGTGCGGCTTCTGCAGGTGTTGGCGGTCCGTATACAATTTCTTATTTATACACGGATGGTAACGGTTGCTCAAAATCATCTTCACAACAAACTTCAGTCATTAACCCGCCTCCGGTGGAGGCTTATTTGAAATTATTTCTGGAGGGATATTATTCAGGAGGAGGGATGATGAATAATTCCGGCTCGGGAGGATGCCTGTTTATCACAGGTCAATCCACTAACCTGCTCGACGCGGATTTTGTAACAGTAAGTGCTATGTTGCCCGGCACTCCCTTTTCACTGGTCGAGAGTCAGACGGTAGTATTGAAGATTGATGGAAGTCTGCATGTTACATTTTCATCAGGAGTCATAACAGGCAATGCCTATTATTTGCGGATTACCCACCGCAATTCCCTTGAGACCTGGAGTACCTCACCGGTAGTGATAAGTTCAACTTCGTCAGGGTCTCCTTATAATTTTACATCATCAGCGGCAAAAGCTTATGGTGGAAATGAATCAAACCTAGGGGATGGTAATTTTGGAATCTTCAGCGGCGATATTTCGGATGCGCTCTCTGCAACGATTGGTTTACAGGATGGTGTTATTGAATCACAGGATTACAGCGACATGCAAAATGCTGTTTACGCAACATTGTTGGGATATGTCACCCAGGATATCACCGGTAATGGCATTGTGGAATCTGAAGATTATGTGTTAATGGAAAATAATATTTATTTTTTTAGGATGAAGATACTGCCATAGGGGTTCTTTGTGGTCGTTTATACTTATTAAAATATCCTAAATTGTAGTTTCCCTTTGTAATATCTTAACCCTAAAGAATACTGTGGTCACAAAGTTGCAGGGTGAATAGCGTTTACTTATCAAATCTTTGTGAATCTCCGTGCATATAATGTTCTCCATGGTAAAAATCCGACATTTATTATACCGCCGAGAACTATGTTTTCATAGGACAAGTGGATATGTTAAATCACCCCGCCTCTTCCAATTCTGCAAGGTTTACCGGAACAACTTGCGTTACTCCCTGCTCAACCATCGTAATGCCATACATGACATCCGTAGAAGCCATGGTGCGCTTATTATGGGTAATGATAATAAACTGAGAATCGACCGAAAACTTACGGATAATATTATTGAACTTGTCAA
>JAYURB010000152.1:0-4226 GCA_043756425.1 Bacteroidota bacterium | reverse complement strand
AATAAAGCCGCGAAAAAAAATTGGATTCAGACTATCAAAAAAAAATTAAAGTGCCTAATATAAAATAGGATGTAAACCTGATGTGACCGGCTTCTTCTTTATCTTGATAAATACAAATTACGCTCTCCATAAATTTTCTGAAAAAACTCATCGTCCAAATCCTTTATAAAATATATTGCTTCTCCTGTTGATTTCATTTCAGGACCGAGTTCTTTATTTACGTCTAAAAATTTATCGAAAGAAAATACAGGAACCTTAATGGCATAACCCTCTTGCTTTGGACTAAACTTAAAATCTTTCACTTTATTGACTCCCAACATAACCTTCGTTGCATAATTTACATAAGGCTCATTGTAAGCTTTAGCAATAAATGGAACAGTGCGGGATGCGCGAGGATTGGCTTCAATCACGTAAACAACTTCATTTTTTATTGCGAATTGTACATTAATAAGTCCAACTACCTTCATAGCTACTGCAATTCTGTGAGTAATTTCCTTAATCTGATTGATGACGTTTTCGCTAAGATCAAATGGAGGAAGCACTGCATTACTGTCACCGCTATGAATACCTGCCGGTTCTATGTGTTCCATAATTCCAATGATATAGGCTTGTTCACCGTCGCATATTGCATCCGCTTCTGCTTCTATCGCTTTCTCCAGAAAATTATCAAGCAGTATTTTATTATCCGGAATGTCCTGAAGAATTTTAATTACATGAGTCTCCAGTTCACTTTCATTGATTACAATTTTCATGCTTTGACCACCCAAAACATAAGAAGGCCTGACCAGAAGCGGAAAACCCAATTCGCGTGAAAGTTCCACACACTGATCGGCATTCTCAACTACACCGAACTTAGGATAAGGAATATTCAGGTCACGAAGCAAGGTTGAGAATCGGCCACGATCTTCTGCAAGATCAAGTGAAGAAAATGAAGTGCCGATTATTTTAATTCCGTATTTGTTAAGTTTCTCTGCCAGTTTCAGAGCTGTTTGTCCGCCCAATTGTACAATTACACCTTCCGGTTTTTCATGCTCGATTATTTCATAAATGTGTTCCCAAAAAACAGGTTCGAAATATAGTTTGTCGGAAATATCGAAATCGGTGCTTACAGTTTCGGGATTGCAATTAATCATAATAGTCTCGTAACCGCATTCTTTTGCTGCCAGCACACCGTGTACGCAGCTATAATCAAATTCAATGCCCTGCCCTATTCGGTTTGGTCCTGAACCAAGAATAACTATTTTCTTTTTACCGGAACTAATACTTTCATTCTCTTCATCGAAGGTGGAGTAATAGTATGGAGTCTTCGCTTCAAATTCAGCTGCACATGTATCAACCAGTTTCCATACGCGTTTAATGTCCATTTCTTTTCGCTTCTTAAAAACCTGACTTTCCAGACAGCGCAGCAAGTGAGCTATCTGTCGGTCAGCATACCCTTTCTTTTTTGCTTCCATTAAAAGTTCACGCGGTATGGAATCGACATTGAATTTTTCTATTTCTTTTTCGAGCTGTATCAACTCTTCAATTTGTCTTAAAAACCAAGGGTCAATGCGCGTTAATTTGTGAATCGTATTAAACGGGATTCCAATTTTGAAAGCATCGTAAATATGAAACAATCTGTTCCAACGCGGTCGCTCCAGACTGTCAAGTATTTCATCCTGATCGTGTAGTTCGCGACCGTCGGCTCCTAAACCATTCCGTTTAATTTCCAGCGACTGACATGCTTTTTGAAGGGCTTCCTGAAAGCTTCGTCCAATGCCCATAGCCTCGCCCACAGATTTCATTTGCAGTCCAAGGTGCCTGTCTGTTCCTTTAAACTTGTCAAAATTCCAACGGGGAACTTTTACAATAACATAATCCAGCGACGGTTCAAAAAAGGCCGAAGTGCTTTTAGTAATTTCATTTTTTAGTTCGTCAAGTCTGTAACCAATGGCGAGCTTCGATGCAATCTTTGCAATCGGATACCCTGTTGCTTTTGAAGCCAACGCTGATGAGCGGGAAACACGCGGATTTATTTCAATAACAATAATTTCTTCTTCATTATCCGGGTTAACAGAAAACTGGATATTGCAACCGCCTGCAAAGTTGCCAATACCATTCATGCATTTAATGGCTAGGTCACGCATTCGTTGATACGTTACATCTGAAAGCGTCATTGCGGGAGCTACTGTAATTGAATCACCGGTATGAATTCCCATTGGATCGAAATTTTCTATCGAACAAATGATAATAACGTTACCGGATGAATCGCGCAATAATTCAAGCTCGAATTCCTTCCAACCCATTATTGACTTTTCAATGAGTACTTCGTGTGTGGGTGATGCATGAAGTCCACGATTCAATGCAGCATCAAATTCCTCTCTATTATTTACAAATCCTCCACCCGTTCCTCCCAAAGTAAAAGATGGACGAATAACGAGGGGGAAACCAATCTCCTGAGCAATCTCTTTTCCTTCCAGAAAAGAAGTTGCTGTTCTGCCTTTACAAACTCCTGCTCCCAATTGAAGCATGCGGAGACGAAATTTTTCGCGGTCCTCCGTCATATTTATGGCAGCAATGTCAACTCCAATAATCCTTACTCCAAATCTATCCCATATTCCTGCCTTCTGACAATCAATTGCAAGGTTCAATGCTGTTTGTCCTCCCATCGTTGGTAATACTGCATCTATTTTATGTTTCTGCAATATTTCAATAATGGATTTTTTTATAAGTGGCTTAAGATATATATGATCAGCCGTTACTGAATCCGTCATTATAGTGGACGGATTTGAATTAATTAAAATCACTTCAATACCTTCTTCACGCAAAGAACGGGCAGCCTGAGAGCCTGCATAATCAAATTCACAGGCCTGACCAATGACAATTGGACCGCTTCCAATAATTAGTACGGATTTGATTGAAGTATCGCGCATTGGGATTGATTTTTAGAATAAAAGGAGAGTAAAAATGATTGCTTCTTATGAATTATGCTGGCTAAATTACTTATTCCCCTTGAAATCTGATTGATTTAGAAATAGAAATTATCTTTGGGGAAATGCAGGGAACTATCTTTCATACGGACTATGCCATTGAATACTTTGAATACGGCAAAGGACCTAAGATAATGTTCGCTTTTCACGGTTTTAACAATCATGCCGAAGACTTTAAGAAGTTAGGCGAATTGTTAAAGGAAGATTATAAAATAATTGCTTTCAATATTTTTTTCCATGGGGAGAGTCATGCACATAACAATATGGTAGAAAATGGGTTTCAAAAGGAAGATTTAAGGAATCTTTTTAACGAAATGTCGGCTAATTTCCCTGCTGTAAAATACTCTCTATTGGCGTATAGCCTTGGCGGGCGCATTGCTTTGAAAATACTGGAAATATACCCTGAAAAAATGGATGATATCATTCTTATTGCTCCGGATGGTATACAAATATCTATTTTCTATAAATTCCTGACGCAAACACTAATTGGGGAAAAACTTTTAAAATATGTCGTTAAGAATCCATCCCTGTTTTTCCTTTTAGCCGGATGGATAAAAAAAATTGGTCTGGTAACTGAAAAAAAATATCTTTTTGCTAAAGGAAATTTTGATTCCAATTCGAAAAGGCAAAAAGTTTATCTGGTCTGGATGACCCTTCGCAAAATAGTTTCCCGTAAGGCAGACCTGGAAAAAATAATAAGAAGTTTCAATATTAATGTTCTACTATTTTTCGGAAAGTATGATACAATAATACCGGCTTCCATTGGACTGAAGTTTCAAAAAGGAATGGAAAAATATGTATCCGTTGATATTCTGGAAACCGGACATAAAATGATGACTGAAAAAACTTTTTTGGAAATTGCTAAAAAATTAAAGGCAAAAAAAAACGATGCCGAAAGTAACGGCATCGTTAATATCGTCTGATAGAAATTATTTATTGTTTTTTTCGCTGGAAACAGTTAGTTTTTTACGCCCTCTTTTTCTGCGTGCAGCAATTACACGGCGGCCATTGGCTGTTTTCATTCTCTCACGAAATCCGTGCTTATTTTTTCTTTTTCTGGTTGAGGGTTGGAACGTTCTTTTCATAGCATTATCTTCTTCAAAAAATGGTCGGCAAAGGTAGTGATTTTATTGAAAAAACAATAGGAGAATTTGAAAATGAGGAAATTTGAAAATTTGAAAATGAGAGGGTTTTATTAATAATCTCATTTTTAATTACTTATATTAAAATTTTGCTCTATTTAAAGGGTAGATAAAC
>JAYURB010000151.1:0-10523 GCA_043756425.1 Bacteroidota bacterium | reverse complement strand
AGGGAACTTATCCTAACAAAAGTAAAGTATCGGTAGCATTTGTTGAATATGGAAAAAGAAAAGGAATATCTTCAGCAAAGTATCTGGATGAAATACGTAAAGCGGTAAAGGGTATTGCAGGAGCTGAGATTACCGTAAATCAGGAACAAGGCGGTCCGCCGGTTGGTAAACCGGTAAATATTGAAATTAAAGGAGACAACTATGAAGATCTTGTTTCTACCAGTAAATCTCTAAAGAGAATGCTTGACTCGTTGAAAATTGATGGTGTCGAAGAATTGCGAAGCGATTTACAGGATCAAAAGCCACAGATCGTTTTTGACATTGATCGTGAACGGGCAAACCGCGAAGGGATTTCAACCTATGCAATCGGCAATGAAATTCTTTTAGGAGTTCTTGGAACAGACATTTCAAAATACAGGGATGCCAAGGATGATTATAATATAGTAATTAAGTACAAGGACGAACAACGATACAATGTGGATATGCTCAGGAACCTGAAGATCATTTACAGAGATATGAGTATGGGTGGCGTAGTCAGAAATGTCCCATTATCATCCTTTGCTGATGTGAAGTATTCAGACACGTATGGAATAATTAAAAGAAAGAATCAAAAAAGAATTGTAACGATCTCCTCAAACGTTTTGAGCGAATATCAGGGTAAAGAAAATATTGTCGTAGCTGATGTACAGCAAGCAATATCCAATTTCAAACTCCCCCAAGGCGTAAGCATTGACATGACCGGGTCACAAGAAGAACAAGCAGAAACATCAGCCTTTCTTGGATGGGCTATGATGACTGCCCTCCTGCTTATCGTACTTATTCTTGTTATTCAATTCAATTCAGTTAGTAAACCGTTTATCATTCTTATTGAAATTCTATTTAGCATCATTGGTGTATTCCTGGGATTTTCTTTCTTTAAAATGCAGTTCTCCATTGTAATGAGTGGAGTTGGAATTATTGCACTTGCCGGTATTGTCGTTCGTAATGGAATATTACTGGTAGAATTTACAGACTTGCTCCGTGAAAAAGGATTACCTGTTTTTGACGCAATTGTTGAAGCGGGTAAAACACGTATGACTCCGGTTATACTAACAGCTTCGGCAACTATTTTAGGATTAGTACCACTGGCTGTAGGATTAAATATTGACTTCTCAAAACTGTTCAGTGAATTCAATCCGCATATTTATTTTGGCGGTGACAATACGGCTTTCTGGGGGCCTCTATCGTGGACTATGATATTCGGATTAAGTTTTGCTACATTCCTCACATTAATTATGGTACCGGTAATGTATTTGACAAGTGAGCGGTTGAAAAATCAGATAAGAAAGTTACGCGGTAAAGAAATTGATACCGGTGTTAAAGCAAAGAAAATAGAAGAATTAATTGAAGTTGAAATTTAATAAGAAATAGAAGTTAATTCATAATTCGCAATCGATACCGGTCGTCCCATACTAATTTCAATTGTTTCTTACTTAAATAGTAAGCCGTTTATATATGGTTTGAAAAATTCTGTATTTAATTATGAAGTTATAATTGAAGAAGACATTCCATCAGTATGCGCTCAGAAGTTAATTATGGGGCAAGTTGACATTGGGCTGGTTCCAATAGCAGTTCTTCCTGAAATAAATAACCACAAAATAATAAGTGATTATTGTATTGGAGCAGATGGAAATGTAAATTCGGTATTGTTGGTAAGTGAAGTTCCACTGCATGAAATAAAAACTGTATTGCTCGATTACCAGTCAAGAACTTCTGTAATGCTGACCAGGGTGCTGGCAAAGTATTTTTGGAAAATTAATCCCGAATGGCATCCTACTTCTGAGAATTATGAAAGTCAGATAAAAGGAAGTCGGGCAGGTGTAATTATTGGTGACAGAGCTTTGAAAATGAAAGACAATTTTTCATTTGTTTTCGATCTTTCATCGGAGTGGAAAAAATTCACAAACCTGCCGTTTGTTTTCGCTTGTTGGGTTAGCAATCAAAATCTGGATAAAAAATTTTTAGATGAATTTAACTCTGCGCTTAAATATGGACTTAAGCACATTAACAATGTGGCAGAACTAGAGGACTCCACTTTATTCACAAAAGAAAAAATAAAAGAGTACCTGACTCATTCTATCGATTATTCATTCGATGATAAAAAAAAGGAAGCTCTAAAATTGTTTCTTGAAAAAGCTACTACTATAGGACAGAAATAAAAAAAGGGAATATCGATATTCCCTTTTAAAGCATTAAAGGCAACGGTAATTTTACCGGGCAACAGTAATGCGTTCCGTTTTTTTATAGTCGTCGTTGTAAACAGTCACAAAATAAAGTCCGCTGGTTGCAAAGCTTAAATCAATTGGATGCAAAGTACCGGCAGGATTTAATATTTGCTTTTCAAGAATAGTTTTTCCCAGTACATCAACAATTTTTACATTTACGCTTGCACCAATATTAGTGGTAGTAAACATATCCAGGCTAAACACCCCTGTTAAGGAGGGACTAGGATAAATACTATAAGTAAAATCAGCGGGAGTATTTTTAACTTCAAGAGGAGTTTGACAGACTGGAGAAGTAAACAAAGATGAATAATAACTATTGACTGCAGTAAACATTCGTGAAGCCTGATTTTTAGTAAACATGTTCAGACAATTATCATCACTGTAATCCATATAATTTGTAAAATTAATACCATTAGCCGTTGAATTACAATTATCTGTTGCCGGATATGTAAGACAGCCAAAAGTGGCGTCCCCCTGGTTTGGTGTATCGTTTACGTAATCCGTTCCTGAGCAAGTACCTCCGTCATCTCCCCAAATATGATAAAGCCTGAAACAATGAGAAATTTCATGAGTACATGTTCTTCCAAGATTATACGGATATGTAGCAGCACCCATTTTACCAAAAGCATTATACGCTAAAACGACTCCATAGGTATTCGTATGAACACTTGCGGGTAATTCTCCGAAACCGAGAATGCCACCACCAATATTACAAACCCAAATATTCAAATATTTATTAACATCCCAAGCATTTAGCCCTCCCGTAGAAAAATCTTTCATATCATCGTTTGGTTGAAAAGTCGAAACGGTGGTTTGTCGCCTTTCTATTCCATTGCTAGGTTGACCGCTTGGATCCTGTTGAGCGAGGCAAAACTGAAAATTAGTAGCTGAAGCAATAGAAACAAATCCTGAAGGTGTTGAAGTTGTATCGGCATTTAATCTTGCAAAATCCTGGTTTAACACATCAATCTGTGATTGAATCTGTGCATCACTTATGTTTTGTGAACCGGTTTTATAAACAACATGCACAACAACAGGTATAGTATATATCTGATTGGTAATTCGAAAAACTGAAGGATTGATTAAAGAATTTTGCAACATGGCTTCATCACTAATAATTCTTTGAGCCAAGGTTACATCCTTCGTTTTTTGATTTTCCAAATGCTGTTTAAAAGCACACTTTTCATTATTTGCGGGAAGCTGCCCTGCAAAGGTAAAAGTGGTTATCAATATTAAGCTTAGTAAGAGTCTAAAATTCATTTCGAGTTTTTCTAAATTATATTCAAAAATAATATATTAAACGATCCGTTTTCATTTCCGTTTCAAATATTACTCTTAAATGATAAATCAATAATTAATGTTCAAATCTCTATAAAAATCATCTTTTTTTATCTCTTTCACCCAACCTATTTCCATTTTTTCTAATCTAATTTTTTCTATTTCCATTCGAATAAGTCTCAGTGTAGGAAAGCCTGTAGCTGCTGTCATTTTTCGAATTTGTCTGTTTTTACCCTCCTGCAGCTTTATTTCCAGCCAACTTGTTGGTATATTCTTACGAAATCGAATAGGCGGCTGGCGATCGGGAATATCGATATCCATGACTTTTTTAACTTCAGCGGGAAGAGATTTATATACATTTCCCTTATCGTTAAGTACCATTCCTTTTTCAAGAAGGCTAATGGCTTCTTCTGTCAGGTCGCCTTCAACCTGAACCAAATACTTTCTATTATGTTTATTCGAAGGAAGGAGTAATTTTGCATTCACTCTTTTATCATTTGTAAGCAATAATAATCCTTCACTATCAGCATCTAAACGACCAACGGGATATACGTCGCCCGGAAATTTAAATCCTGTATCAGCCAAGGTCAAAAAATTACCTTCCTTGGTAAACTGAGAAATCATCCCAAAAGGCTTGAAAATTGCATAATATTGTAACATAGGCTCTAAATTAGGGTATATTATAGACTTAGCCAATTCTTCCTTTAAAGAAATTCGAAACATTCAACTTTTTCTGTGGTGAAACGTTATTAATTAACTATTAACTAATTTTGCAAGAATAACATTATTCAAAAATTAACTGTGAACTTCAAGAATACTATACAACAGCTTTTTTTAATGTCTCTTCTACTTGCGACCTTATTCATAGCTTGTAAAAAGAATACAAATAGCGGTGATGGTTCTATTATTAAAGGAGTGATTAGTTTAAGTGTTCATGCAGTACATCATACCTGGGATGTTCCGGGAATAGGTGTTTACCTGAAAACTAATTCAAGTGTTTTCCCGGGAAAAGACACTTCTATTTACGAATATAAAGCACGTGCTGATCAATTCGGGAAAGTAGCTTTTGAAAATCTATTACCCGGAAAATATTTTATTTATGCTTCAGGTTATGATTCGCTTTTGGGAAGCATGGTAATAGGCGAATTGCCGGTTTCACTTTATTCTGAATATTTAAATTCAAACCATGCAGATATTACAATTCAAGTCAGTGAATAATAAAAATTTATTTCTTACGACTGTTTTTTTTGTATTCACTTTTTATTCGTGTACATACAATCATTCAGAAGTTGTACCTCAAACAGGTTTTCCGGAGAATGTGGAAAAAATTCTGGTGAGCAAATGCGCTTCAACAGGATGCCACAATTCGGCCAGCCGCATTACAGCAGCAGGACTCGATTTTAGTACGTGGGACCTGATGTTTGAAGGAGGAAGAAATGGAACAAGTGTCATACCGTTCAGTACAGATTACAGTTTTATGCTTTATACTGTAAATACTGACACGAACAGAGGGCCTGTCCTGCTGCCTTCCATGCCCTATCTTCAAAACCCATTGAGTAATCAGGAATATGAAACTTTGTACAATTGGATTTTGAATGGAGCACCCGATACTAAAGAATTCGTAAAATTTTCCGACGACCCCAACCGGAAAAAAATTTATGTCTGTATGCAGGGATGCGATAAGGTAGCCGTATTGGATGCAAAAACCAAGGTTATTATGCGTTATATTTCCGTTGGTGAAGCACCGGGAATGATTGAAGCACCGCATATGGTAAGAGTTTCGCCGGATGGAAATTACTGGTATGCCGTATTTATATCGGGAAGTTACATTCAGAAATTCAGAACTTCCGACGATGCTCTTGTTGGCTCGGTGAATATAGGTTTTGGAAGCTGGAACTCAGTAATTATAACTCCCGATGGCAGTAAGGGATTTGTGAATAGCACAGGAACAAATACAGTACAGGTGGTGAATTTAAACACAATGACGTTAGAGACTTCACTTACTTTTGAAACTCCCCATGGCGGTTTTGTAACTCCCGATGGAAATTATCTTTACCTGACCTCGCAAAATGGAAACTTCATAAATAAAATCGCATTTTCTTCTGCCCCATTTTATGATGATGTGAATTATATAATTTTAGTCCCCGGACAACAAAAAATTTCCAGCTCATCGATTGATCCGCATGAAATGATTTTGAGTCCCGACGGTTCAAAATACTTTATTACTTGTCAGACGAGTAATGAAGTGCGCATATTTCAAGCAAGCAATGATAGCTTGTTAGCAGCAATTCCTGTTGGAACAAAACCACAGGAGCTTGCTGTTTCAGATAAGCATCCTTATGTTTTTGTTACCTGTACAGAAGACCCTATAAGTTCTAATCAAAAAGGATCTGTTTACATAATCAATTACAATGATTTTACCGTGCAACCAAAAATTTATACAGGATATCAGCCGCATGGAATAGCCGCAGATGATGAAGAGGAATTAGTTTATGTAGCCAACCTGAATTACGATTCCAATGGTCCTGCCCCCCACCATATATCAAAATGCGGCGGAAGGAATGGAACGATTACAATTATTGACATGAAGACGTTAAGCCTTTATAGAAAAACTTTATCGGATGGGAATTCTTTTGAGTATAAAAATGAAGTGCTTTCTTTTCCTTATTTTATTTCCATAAGGCAGTAAAAAATAATTAAGCAGAAATTACGACTACTAATTAAAAAACTTCCTTTTATAAAGCTATTACAAACGTAGCTTTAAAATTTTCTTATTGTAATCGATAACAGCTTTATGTTTTAAAAGGATATCGTTCCCCAATACACCGTCAATAGCTTCATGACCCAGCGTACCATAGGTTACATTTACGTGTTGAAGGTCGAGAAGTATTGCAAGAAAATCATCAATTTTCAGTTCACCAATTTTAAAAGACTTAAGGGTAACAGAACTAGTTGGCATGCTGTTAGTGCCTAATCCTGTGGAGAGTTTTTCATTCTGAATGAATGATTTTTCATTCACAAAAAGGCGAATTCTTTCCTGGTCGAATACAGATCTGCTTGCACCGGTATCGATTAATATTCGTGCATTTTTTCCATTGATTTTTGCTTTACAAATTAAATGAGAACCATCGTCTTCAATGGTCAAAACCTCTAAATCAATTATGGAACTTCTTTTAAGCATTTAATAAGGCATAAAAAAAGCATTCGCCTTTTAGCGAATGCTTCAATAGAATTATGAAAGATTATTTAACGGCAGTTTGCCCCATGTTATCAAGGACATTCATTACCTCTTTTACGGATTTAGCAGAAGCATGAAGCAATTCCATTTCATCTTTAGTAAGCTTGAGTTGAATAATTTCTTCAATACCATTTATACCCAGTTTAACAGGAACGCCAAGATATATATCCTTTAGACCATACTCACCATTTAGTAAGGTACAGCATGGAAATATACGTTTTGAATCCTTTACAACGGCTTCAACCATTTGCGCGGCTGCAGCTCCCGGTGCATACCAGGCTGAAGTTCCCATTAGGTTTACGAGTTCTCCCCCACCCTTTTTAGTCCGTTCAACGATTGCATTTAATTTCTCGGTAGAAATAAGTTCTGTAACAGGAATACCGGCCACAGTAGTGTATCGAGGTAGTGGAACCATTGTATCGCCATGACCACCCATTAAAACAGCCTGAATGTCTTTAGGAGAGATTCCCAGTGCTTCAGCAAGGAATGCTCGGTATCTGGCAGTATCCAAAATTCCGGCCATACCGAAAACCTTTTTAGAATCGAATTTGGAAGTCAGGTAGGCGCAATAGGTCATAACATCCAGTGGGTTAGAAACCACTATGATGATGCAATTCGGTGAATATTTAATAATGTTTTCTGTAACAGAACGAACGATTCCAGCATTGGTAGCGATTAGATCGTCGCGGCTCATACCGGGTTTTCTTGGCAGACCGGAAGTAATTACGACCACTTCAGAACCGGCAGTTTTAGAATAATCGTTTGTAGAACCGATCATTCTGGTATCATAAAGATCAATAGGAGCAGTTTGCCAGATATCGAGGGATTTTCCTTCAGAGACACCTTCTTTAATATCAAGAAGTATTACTTCATGAACAAATTCTTTACGTGCAATTACATCGGCACAAGTGGCGCCTACGTTACCGGCACCTACTACAGTTACTTTCATATTTCCAGTTGTTTTAGCTAAGGAGGACAAAAGTATATACTCAGAAACGATTTATGAAATAATATCTTTAAAAATTCATAATTAAATCAATTTCCCAGTTCTGAAATGAACTTAATTCGCATTAGACGAATATCATCAACGGTATATTCATTTTCGCCCAGTTCATTTATAGCGGAGTCTACAGAATCGGTTTCAGCAGTCTTAAAATAATCAAAAACCACTTCCTGACGTTCATCGTCAATAATTTCATTGATATAATAACTAATATCAATCCTGGTTCCCGATGCTACAATACTTTCTATTTCAGACAGCAGATCAGCCATTTTAATTCCTTTGGCTTTACACATATCTTCAAGAGAGATCTTTCTGTCTATATTTTGAATAATAAACACCTTTAAAACGCTTTTATTGACAATGGATTTAACAATAAGATCCATTGGGCGCTCGATTTCGTTTTCTTCAACGTATTTGGAAATTAAATCGATAAATGGTTTGCCAAATTTTGCAGCTTTTCCGGAACCTACACCCGTGATGTTTTTCAATTCATCAATACTAATAGGGTATTGAATAGCCATTTCCTCTAATGAAGGATCCTGAAAAACAACAAAAGGAGGTACATTTTTCTGTTTAGCTATCTTTTTTCTAAGGTCCTTTAAAGAAGCAAATAATTCAGGATCAGCAGCAGCTGTACCACCGCCGGAAAATTCATCATCTTCGTCTGTTTCAGTATTTCCGTAATCCTTATCCTCAACAACCATGATTTTGACCGGTTTCTTAAGAAAAGCTTTACCCTGATCCGTAACTTTTAGTGTACCGTATGTTTCAATATCCTTTGAAAGGAAACCGGCAAGTAGTGCTTGTCTAACGAGAGCTGTCCAAAATTTAAAATCATGTTCATCACCTTCTCCAAAGATTTCGAGTTGATCATGTCTATGAAGTTTAACTGCATTTTCTGGTTTGCCAATAATTACGTTAACGACGTGTTCCATGGCAAACTTTTCCTTAACGGCAAGAACGGTTTCAAGTACGGTGCAAATTTCATCCTTGCCATCGAAACTTTTTTTGGGGTGATTGCAATTATCGCATTCGCCGCAATTCTCTTCAAGATATGTTTCACCAAAATAATTCAATAATACTTTTCGTCTGCAGACGGAAGTTTCAGCATAGCCGACAGTTTCAAGTAAAAGCTGTTTGCCTACTTCCTGTTCAGCGACAGGCTTACCCTTCATAAACTTTTCAAGCTTTTCAATATCCTTGTAGCTATAAAAAGTAACACATTTTCCTTCGCGACCATCGCGGCCGGCGCGTCCTGTTTCCTGGTAATAACCTTCCAGACTTTTCGGAATATCGTGGTGAATAACGAATCTGACATCCGGTTTATCGATTCCCATACCGAAAGCAATGGTAGCTACGATAACATCGATTTCTTCCATCAGAAACTTATCTTGTGTCTCAGCGCGAACATTGGCCTCGAGACCGGCATGATATGGCAAGGCATTAATTCCATTCACTGATAAAATGGAAGCAATTTCTTCAACTTTTTTACGGCTAAGGCAATATACAATACCTGATTTTCCTGAGTTTGCCCGGATAAAGCGAATAATTTCTTTAGCCACATCAACTTTAGGCCTTATTTCATAATATAAGTTAGCCCGGTTAAATGAGGCTTTATAAACGTCAGCATCCATCATACCCAGATTCTTCTGGATATCCAATTGAACCTTGGGAGTTGCTGTTGCAGTAAGAGCGATAATAGGCACCTTGCCTATGGCTTCAATGATAGACCTCAATCGCCTGTATTCAGGTCGAAAATCGTGTCCCCATTCTGAAATACAATGGGCTTCATCAATTGCAAAAAAGGAAATATTTACAGTTTTCATAAACTCAACATTTTCTTCCTTGGTAAGCGATTCAGGTGCTACATAAAGGAGTTTTGTTTTCCCCGACCTAAGGTCGTTTTTAACTGCAGCAATTTCTGCTTTATTTAATGAAGAATTCAGAAAATGAGCTATGCCATCCTCGTTGCTAAAGCCACGCATGGAATCCACCTGATTCTTCATTAAAGCAATCAAAGGTGATACAATTACGGCTGTTCCTTCAGAAAGAAGAGCAGGTAACTGATAACACATAGATTTGCCGCCTCCGGTTGGCATAATAACAAATGTATCTTTGCCGGCCAGGACTGATTTAACGATTGATTCTTGTTCTCCCTTGAATTTGTCGAAACCGAAATATTTCTGCAAATACGACTTCAAAGGTTTTTCTGCCACTAACATTATGTAAAAGAATTTATATGGTAATTTACGAAATAATAACTTTGTTTACGAAAAGATTATGGAATAAAAATAAATAATTTTGCCGTAATAACAACTATTTAACGAAGAAGAATTAAAAAAAATTTAAACAACTTGAAAAATTCGTCCCATATTAAAAAACTTGCTGTCAAAACCCTTGAAGTTGAGGCAGAAGCGATAAAAAATTTGAAAAAGAATATAAATGATGAATTCGTGAAGACAGTTCATTTTATATCGGGAATAAAGGGAAGATTAGTAATAACGGGTATAGGAAAGAGCGCCATTATCGGACAAAAGATAGTTGCTACTATGAATTCAACAGGTACTCCCTCCATTTTTATGCATGCTTCTGATGCAATTCACGGTGATTTGGGAACAATTCAAAAGGATGATGCCGTTATTTGTATTTCAAAAAGCGGCGATACTCCGGAGATAAAGATTCTTATTCCTTTGTTGAAATCATTTGGGAATAAACTCATTGCCATCGTCGGAAATTTACA
>JAYURB010000150.1:0-10527 GCA_043756425.1 Bacteroidota bacterium | reverse complement strand
TTCGAAACCTTATGAGACATAAATAATTTTAAATTTACATAAATCACCCACACAAAGCATTACGATTTGCCCAATCATAATATTTTCCAATTCGAGTGCAAACCTGATGTTGCCCATGCGAAAAATGCCATGTCAATTGCGCAATATGGCAATCAAACTCGAGCTGTTCTGGTCGATAGCCTCCCGTTCAATGAACTTTGTATAAACTGTCCGAAACGCTGCATAGCATCCTGTGCCTGCTCCACAATTGTGTAAAATTCTTTTTTCTTAAACATCATTACTCAAGTTTTTAATTGGTTTGAGTAAATGATACGAAAAAGATATATGTACAGTAATATAACTAATGCAGACTACAGGAGGTATAGTACAACATGGATTTTGCCTTAGTAGGCGGACAGTGCGAATAAAAATATTTCAGCAATTAATAAACTTTAGCACCTACAGACAGTTTACTGTTTCAAAACCCTCCAACTCAAATTCCGCAACCGGTGGACAACATTCATAAAACCCCTATGAACATTGGAGAAATTTCCTTTTTTCTTTTCGGAAGCAGGTATAGATGATATAAATCATACTTTTTTGTTTGTTACTCATTTAAATTTACACTAAAACAAAAGGGCCGCTGAAAACTGAAAATAGTAAGCTCCAATAAAAAACAAAATGAAAAGTAATTACTTCTTCTCTGTAATTATATTTTTGATAATTGTGTATGTTGGTATTCAATCAACCTTTGCGCAAACACTCGACTGGGTAAGTACCACGGGAAGCTATTATAAACAGGGAGTGATGGTAGCAAGGGATACTAACGACAACGTTGTATCATGTGGCTACCTGATCCACGACAGAATTTTTTCGCGCAAATGGGATAAATTCGGCAATTTTCAATGGGAGAAAGATGATACTTCAGCAATTTTCAACTACCGCGAACGACCTGCGTGGATTGCCACCGATAATTCCAATAACATTATTACGCTTGGTTATCGTTATTACGGCACCGACTATCAACAGCCGAATGCCATAGTAGTATTGAAATATTCGCCAAGTGGAACCTTGCTGTTTAAGAAAACTTTTCAAGGCGCATTTGGTCTTTCTTTACGATGCGAACTTGACTTAACAGGAAATATTTATATTAGAAATAATAATAACACTTGAACTCTAAATAGAAATTGCACGAACACATAATTTGAGCTCTAGCGACATGGCGGATGAAGTGGCTAAACAAAAAAACACCTTCAAATAAAAGGTTGTGGGAAGTTGGGAATCTACACTTCTTCCCCGTCTTTTCTTTAAGTCCAAAAGCGATAGCGGTAAAGTTGGGGACGAACAATAAACCAACGTTTGTTCTTACAAATGACGATAAAAATCCAATCCATCCCACAATAACATTTCATTGCTGTCAATGTACGAATAATGCAACTCTTTTAAATAGTTGTGTAAGTCCTTAGATAGAAATAGGTGGCACCTTTATATCGTAGTGCAAAATCAATTCATTAATTTAATAACACTAAATGAAATCAAAAAGCATGAAAACGATAAAAAACATAAAGATGAAAACATTTCCGGCATATCCGCTTTATCCACCTTCAGAAGACATCTACAACCGAGGAGAAAAAGAAATGGATGTAAACCCTGAAGATCCTTCTAAAAACAAAACACCAAACGAAGAGGAAGGAACATTAAACGAAAAGAATTTTAAGGATGATAAGTCCGGGGATGATTTAGATGTTCCGGGATCAGAATTAGATGACCAACAAGAAATAGTTGGCAGTGAGGATGAAGAAAATAATTACTATAGTCTGGGTGGAGATAATCATAATGATTTAGAAGAAGATAAGGGATAACAAGTAAACTAAATAGAACAATGAAAATTCAATTTAATACTGACAAAACAATTAATGGAGATGAAAGGCATCAAACATTTTTCACTTCTCAAATTGCTGAAGCTCTAAAAAGATACCAATCTCATATTACAAGAATAGAAGTTCATCTATCGGACCAAAATGGGAAAAAAGAAGGAATGAATGATATACGATGCTTACTGGAAACCAGACTTGAAGGCAGACAACCAATTGCTGTTTCATGCCGGGAGGAAACCGTTGAACTAGCTGTATCAGGTGCTATTGATAAACTAAAAACCTCTTTAGAAACAATTCTTGAACGAATTGGTAATCACTAAAAATAAGTTCTCAAGTATTTCAAAAACAGCAAAACAAAGCTAAAGCTATAAAAACAAATAAAATTAAAACAGAAATGGAAACTAAAAAACATTTAGGCATTTGGATGGATCATTTAAATGCACATTTGATAGATATAAATTCTAAAAAAAACAATCATTCTATAACATCAAATTTTACTTTTAGCACAAAAGAAGAGGCGCTGAATAAAAGTGAAATTCTCATGCACAACAAAGAGCAGCAGATGCATAAATTATATTACAAAGAAATAGCAGATGAGATTTTGAAATATGACAATGTGCTATTATTTGGCCCGACAAGCGCAAAAAATGAATTGCATAATTTCCTGAACAAGGATTTACATTTTAAGAATATAAAAATAGATATTGAAACAGCTGATAAGATGACGGATAATGAAAAAGAAGCTTTTGTGCAAAATCATTTTAAAAGTACAGTTCAACTCTAAGTAAGGAATCGAGTAACAAAAAAGGTTGTTACATAAGAGGCAACAAGGATCAGCGATTTTGCTCATTTCTTAATTGGTTTTAGCAATTACATCGTAAATAAAAGCGAATTTTATTTTTGCCTTAGCTAAAGTAAAAGTAACATACAGTGTTGACTTGAAAAAGCAGAACTTCCACCGAAAAGAATCTCTACCACTAACAATACCTAGGCAAGATGCAGAGTTGGTGCAAGCTGCAAATGTTTATTAAATCGGTATAAAATTTTTTCTAAACATTTACCATAACTTTTAGTGCCTTTAATTTATATTTGAGTTAGTAAACAGTGAAATGCACTCAACCTCGTCGACGCTTTACAAGGGTCTGAAAAAAGAAAGACGTCATTTCTGACGTCTTGTCTACGAACGCTCCCCGGCTTGGTGAATATTATAGCCGCTTTTTAGTTTGGTAAAGGGACAATAATTTGCCATTTAGTCATTTGAAAATTCCTTGATTTGAAATTAATCTTATTCCATTCAATTTCCTAATTGGATTATAAAAATATGGAATTAATTGCTCAATTTTTAATAATAAAACTTCTATACCATTTTTCGCCAACCACAATTTTAATAAAATAGGTTCCGCAAGAAAGCGAACTTATATTAACTGTGTTTCCGTAAATAATTTTTCCGGAGTAAACTAGCTTATCAGCAAGATCAAAAATTTCAATTTCAAATTTTTCTTGATAATTGCTCTTGATAAATAATTTTTCATGCACCGGATTAGGGAAAACGATTATTTCATTTTCACCTGAAATAGAAACTATTCCGGTTGTACCGTAAAACTCATCCGCTCCGATGTCCGGATTGTTCGAATTGCGCGGTTCACCGTCAATATCGTCAGTGACATCAGACACCGGAATACCTCCGTTCGAAACGATGCTATCATTTATTATATGAAGGTCTGTCGTTGAAACAAAATTTGCCGGATGAAATTTCGTATGCGATTCTTTACCGGTAAAAGTTTGCCAGTCAGTAAGGGTCGGATAAATTGTTGTTCCGGGGTTTGTTGTCTTTGCAAATTTATTTGTTGAATTATAATAACAATTATAATCCATATCCAACATCTGATTATTGTAATTTGACCACCAATAGATGTATCCACTATCCGGAATTTCAACAATGTTGTTTCGTATACGAATGTTTTTACTGCCGGCATTGATGTAGTTATAGAAACCTGCCGTCACCCACCAGTTGCCCTGGATGAAAATTGAATTATTGTAGACATTAATGTTTTTACAATTTCCACCTATCTGAATTCCATTCGTGCTATTCGACATATTCGTAAGACTGATCATGTTGTTTGCAACTAAGCAGGGAGTAAGCGAATCATAGAGTCCGCTGATCGTAATGCCTATACCTCCATCGTTAGCAATGTAGATCTCATTATGTGTTACATGCATACCGGTGCTGTTGCCGGGGGACATTCCTATACCAAAATAGGCATTGTGTTTATGAAAAGATGATTCGAAATAATTATGGGTGATTATCGGACCCTTCATTCCCTCCAATTGTATCCCTCCGTCCGTTTGATGAATAAAACGGTTGTTTTGTACGAGTGTATACTGTTGATTCGTACCCCAAAGTGCAATTGCTTGTCCCCCTTGGTAAAACAAATTATTTACGATCTCTAAATTATTTACGTTATCAGGTCCCTGAAAATACAAAATTGAACCATCTAACGAGTCTGGATTCAATCGTTCGAAAACACAATTCCGGATATTGATGTGATTACACACTCCGTCGATCATTATGTTCATGTTGACAGCGTTGTCCTCGTCCAGGTTTCGGAAGGTAAGTTTTTCAAAAGTGATGTAATCGGACTTTCTGATTTCTATAAATCCATTTTGATACGGACATCCATATCCCCATTCTATTGCAGTTGTCGAACTATCGTGATTCGCAGAGCGAAAAACTATTGAATCGTTGACTCCTGTTGGAATCGTGTCGAGAATAATACGATCGTAATAAATGCCGGGTAGGATATCAAAATAAACATGTCCTGATATTCCACATTCTTTAAGTCTTCGAACTGCTATGCTTGGTGTTTCAAAATTACCGCCCGCTCCAATCGTGTACGTTCCTGCAAGTGGAGCACAAACCTCAATCATAAAAGATAATGTGTCGTTTACATGATTGCCGTCTGGCTGGCCATTCGGATTATCGACAAAAACTTTTATCACCTGTGTCCCGCTCCCGGTAAGGGTAAGCATACCCAGATTCACGGAATCGACCGACTCATATTGTTGGAGCGTTCCGCTCCACGGCTGGAAAAATTGTTGAATGCCGTTTACCCAAACGACGATTTGCGCAGAAGTGAGATTTTGCGTTCCGTATGATTTAAGTGTAATGTACAGAGGAATTTGTGTATTTCCTTGCAAGCTGTCTTTTGGCCACAGCGCTGTCAGCGCGGCATCATTCGGAAATATTTCGACAGCTACAGGAGCGCAAGCAGCATCGTGATGACATAAATTATCCTTCGAAAAATATCGTACATGAAAAACTCCTCCATTCGGTGGATAAGAGGGATTCGGCCAGTTAGAAACATTATTTCTGTTTTCGGACGTTGTGATAGTTACGTCATCGCAATTGTCCAAAGAAATCGTGTAGGCGCAGTCATAGTTAGAGGTGCCTATTGAATTTACAAAAATTAAAATTCCTGCCGAATTGTATTTACCATACACCGCATCGGATTTCCCGAGACGATTTGTATACTGGGGATACGTACTCTGGTTAGTAAAGTATCCGTTCGTATCTGCTACTGCGGAAAAATAAAGATCGTTGGAAGATCCCACAGTGACATCCGTCAACTTCGTAAATCGAAATGAATTTAACCAGCCGCCATTGGTAGTATCAACTTTCGCAATAAAATTAAAATCAGGGTATGAAACATTCGCCCCTGAATGACTCGCATCGAGAAAATACTGACTACCGTTAAACTGATAATTCTTATTGAATGAACCATATAGATAAACAGAATTGTCCTGATCACATGCAGCATCATGAATATAATAGATAAATCCGGAGGGGCCCCTCAATATTTTGCGGAACCCTGATGTTGGATTGTATATAGCTGAGTAAATAGTGTTGCATGTATCTGTATAATTAAATGTACCGAATTGTGTGTGCATGTTATTGCTGCTATCAGCATAACAGGATGTAATCATCAATTCGTTAGTTGTTAAAGCATTCAGCCGGGGATTTGTATTGAATAAGTTTAATCCTCCAACAGTACGTCCTCCACTGATTGCACCAAACGTCGTGTAGGAAACGTAATGTCCCGCAGTATCAACTGCCATCAGGAAAGCAGATGACGAGTCGCCGGTCGCGGTAAATGTTGTGCTGTCCGGAAACAAAAATGTTCCATTCTCATGCTCGCCTGTGAAAAAGATTTTACCATTGAGAAATTGCACATCACTGAACCACATGCCCCAACCATAGCTGTTATTTTTCTTGCCGGAAATAACCCATTGCATCTTGCCGTCTTTGTCGTACTTCACAAGAAATCCTTTTTGCGAATAGGGATTTCCATTGATTTTAGCACCGTCGATGGTGATGATGGCTCCATGAAAATAACCTGCAACATAAACGTTTCCTTCATTATCGACCGAGAGTCCCTGTCCGCATGATTTTTCTCCCGAGTATTCAACAACCGTTTTAAACCATTGGAGAACGCCATTACTATCGATCTTACAGGTAAAATATTTTGCATCGAAGGAATTTAATATATAGCATCCGGTCAGGTAAACATTTTTATTGTTGTCGGTATAACTGTCGTATGGAGTAAGCACGTTGGGAATGATAAAGGTCGTTCCGCAATTTGCATTTGTTGCAGGTGGAATAGAACCCAGTACATAAACATGATTCACCAGCGAGTCGGCACATCCTTCCGCATTCGTCGTTCGTAGCTTAATGTCGTAAATACCCGGAGTATTGATCACAATCTTCGGATTATTCGAAGTGGAAGTTTGAATGTTTGCCTGAGGAGGAAATGTCCAGTACAAGCTATCGGCATGACTGTAATTTTGAACTGAAATGGTGTCGCCCGGAAGAACGGTAGAATTTACAAGATTAAAATTCGAATAGATGGTATCCTTATGCAGATAGATATTTCGGAGTAGTGTATTGCAGACCGGCGAAGTTGTGACCATCATAATATAATATTGTAAGGTTTGCGCATTGCCGTAAAAAGTGGGGGTTGATAAAGTAAGCGTCCCGCCATTTCCCATTGCGGAATCGATAACTCCTGTATAATTCAGTTTATACCATACGTTCGGTTCGGTATTGTGCAGCGTCACCTGGTAATTCTCATGACTCGAGCAAATCAGCGTATCACCGACGTCAACGGGAATCAATTTGTTTGGGAAAACAATTTGAGTAACATTTTGAAAAAGAGAATCAGAATAACATAGATTGTTGCTGAACGCGCGGATGGTATAAGTTGTCGTTACAGATAATTGTTGGGATGGAAATGAAATCAAACTACCATTACCATGGAGTGGTGAACCAATATTGGTAGCGCCGTTTCGAAGCTGGTAGTCTACTCCTGATTGTGAGTTTGTAATTTTAATTGTTGCATAACCGGCAGGACAAATAGTATCGGTTGAAATGTTAAATGTATTAATAAAACGTTTCGGCCAGACGTAGATTGTATTAGACACTGTATCGTATTGAGTACCGTTAAATGCAAGGAGAGTGACTGCATGCATACCGCTGTCCGGAAAAGTAACATTCGTGCTGTACGAAGTGGCAACAGTTGATCCATCGATTTTCCATTGGAAAGAATAATTAACCGGCGATGTATTTGTAAATGTATACGTCTGGTCTTCGCAGAATAAAGTCGGCGACGAATAAGAAGTTATTGGCTTAGTACCTCCTCCTCCGTTTGAAGTCTTCAGTAAAATACCGCCACTGCAAGCAATGTATCCTTCTGGCCCGCGGAAAGCAATGTCTTTGTAGTTATGAAAACCCGGAAGAGTGGGTAATATAAATTCTTCCCAATACACACCTCCATTGGTAGTCTTGTAAGCCATATTATTTGTAACAACGACAATTGTATCAACACTTATAGCCTGAATTCCATTGATAGTCCCGTAAGGAAAATTTATTCCTGTCCATGAGGCTCCATTGTTGACTGACTTCATAAGGGTGTCACCGGCTGCATAACCGGTACTACCTGAAAAACTAACTGCATAGAGATACTTGTTCGTCAAACTTACAACCTGGTTCCAGGTTGTTCCATTCGATGTATAGTAAATTCCATTTTCTCCTACAGCTGCGCCTTCGTTTGCAGATGTCATAGCGACGTCTTCTAATGCGATCGCCGGCCCCGAATGAACAAGTCCCCAGGAAACTCCGCCGCTTGTAGAACGGAAAATTTTTCCCTGCCAACCGACGACGTAGCCTGTGCTTGCTGTCGGAAAATCGACGCCATTAAAATGAGCGAGAAATGTTCCGAGTTGTGATTCGACGCTATCCCAGGTAGCTCCACTATTCGTTGTACGGACAATGTATTCATCATTGCCCAGGAAAAAGATTCCTGCGCCGACAGCAGTAGTTGCGTTAACGATACCGACATCATTGAGGATACTGCCAAGGTATGAAAAATTGCTACTGTTGACCAATCCATGCTGTGTAAACGTGCCACCGTTATTGATCGATTTGAAAGCACCCGTATCGCATGCAAGCCAGACGTCGGTTGTGCCAAAAAATTTTATCCGGTTTATGTCTTTAGGACTGTTGAAGTTGTCGATGGTCCATTGAGCGGAAATGTATTGGGCGGAAAGTATAAGCCAGGCTAAAAGAAAAGTTTTTTTCATTGAAGATTTAATTTACTGCAAATTAATAAATATTCTACAATGGTTGACTGGGGTTTAAAGAGTTCACAATAACATAAATTCGTTATAGCATTGTCAAATGGGGTTACTGCATCTTTTCAGAAAAACTGATTTTACAAAAAGGTCGAGTTGCAAACAACCCTTACTCTAAGGATGTCCTCGTAATGTTCAACATTGTCAACGCTTTACATGGGTCTGAAAAAAGAAAGACGTCACTTCTGACGTCTTGTCTACGAACGCTCTCCTTCTTGGTGAAAGTTGCAGTCGGTTTTTTTAGTGTTAATGAAAATTAAAAATGGCCAATAGTTCCGATAATTATCGGGATTCCATTGGCCGTTTAGTCCGAACTTGCGTCCATGTTTGTCTAAAATCGAACTCCGACTTCAGACTCGATCTACAAAGGCTCTCCTTCTTGAAAAAAGTTCAAACCAAATAGAGGCCGAATTTTTGAAAATCCTCGAATTAAAACTTTTATTCGAAAGATGGGCCAAAGGCCGGAACTCCCCCGAACATAAAACTTAAATTTCGCTCTTCTATTTTAAGGAAATCCTTTTCTCAGAATAAGCATACTGAAAAAATTAACTCCTTTGGGTATTTTCTTGTATGTTCTTTAAGATTGTCTGTTCATACCATAAGCTTTACAGTGGTTTACCTATTTAATGACATTAAAAAATATATGTGAATTGTGTAATTTTTTTGCATGATTGTGTAATGCAATTTGTTCTGAAACTACCCACCTTTATACTGTAATAATTCACTTACACATTAATTTAATGGTAAAATGAAAACTGTTTCAATTCCAATCAAAACAGTAAAAATAAAATCAATTTCTGAAAAAGGAAGAACGAAAAGCTCTTGAAGTTAAACTGCTGTTTGCAATTAAGAAGGTTATTAAAACTAATAAAGCAGACCTAACCAATAAGGCAGAAAGATTTATTAAGAAGGCACTTAAACATATTGCAAAGAACAGTCATTATGAAAAACATTTTGACACAAACATTGAGGAGTTAGACAAGCAACTTCCCTAAGACAAAACGGAAAGAAAAGAAACAATCAATAAGGAACTTATGAAATTGGAGCCCATATTTTCAAAATCAGGAAATGTATACTTAACAAGAAATAAAATTCAAAAGCAATGAAAAATATTACAGCAAAACCTTTGCAAATAGAACACATTGAAAAAAAGCAAATTGATTCGGGCAGTCAGCAAAACGATATCGGGCTTAATCAACAATTAATACAAAACAACTTTACCGGGAAGGAAGATAATTCAGAAATTCGGACTGAAACTTCAGAAGAGGGGGAAATAGAACAGACTATTCAAAGAAGACCCCAATTTCGATTTAATGAAAATAATAAAAGGAGATTTTCCTGAATTTTTTGGTTTGTAAACATGCCTATAAAAGAATGAAAACATTGTACGATGAAACTTTTTTTCAACAGATTAGAGGTGGCAACATTTCAGATTTTGTTTTAGCAAATATAAATAAACACACAAGATTACCGGTTTGCAGAGCCACATCTCTTTATAATAATACTAACGTTGCTCTTGGTCCCCGATTGCAACCTAGTATTTTAACAAAAAGCGCTACCATGCGTGGGTTTATAGTCGGTGATTTATTTGAAAAATTTCCCGCAGCTACAAAACAATTAAACATTTGGCTCAAAGAAGAAAACATCACCTTTAGCGAAACAATTGCTGAAGGATTTGATAATATTCCTCAAGCATTTATTGATTTATTTGAAGGTAAAAATGAAGGTAAAATGATCGTAAAAATTTAGTACTAACAATAAAAATAAATATTATGAAAATATTAATTGTATTAACTTCTCATGCTTCCTTGGGAAATACGGGTGAAAAAACCGGTTTTTGGATAGAAGAATTTGCAGCACCGTATTATATTTTGACCGACGATGGTGCTGAAATCACTATTGCATCTCCAAAAGGTGGTCAGCCACCGGTTGATCCTAAAAGTGAATTGGCAGATGCTCAAACTTCCTCAACGGAAAGATTTTA
>JAYURB010000149.1:0-4238 GCA_043756425.1 Bacteroidota bacterium | reverse complement strand
ATAATAAAGGCGAAACTTTAATCAGTGAAGGAGTTCAGGCTAATTATTATGACATCATAAATTATTCTGTTTTTGCCATGATAAAGATGAGACCGGGTTTTTCTTCCTGATTAACCTGATTCTTTTAGAAATCAAAGCGCAAAAAGTATTCAGCTAAAAAAAAGTAAAAAATATTAGTATAATTATGAAAGTAATTTCCCAGATATCCAGAATTTTTGTCGGAATTTTATTTATCATTTCCGGCTTCATTAAAGCCAATGATCCATTAGGGTTTTCCTATAAACTCGATGAGTATTTTACTGTCTTTCATATGCCCTGGCTTAGCAGCATTTCTTTGTGGATGGCTATTGGTATATGCGCTTTTGAAATTGGCTTGGGAGTGGCGCTTTTACTTGGCGCTAAAATGCAATTCACATCCTGGTCACTTCTTTTAATGATAGTCTTTTTTACATTCCTGACATTTTGGTCATGGAAATTTGATGTAGTGAAGGACTGCGGTTGCTTTGGCGATGCTTTGCATTTAAAGCCCTTTCAATCATTCATGAAAGATGTCATTTTACTCATTCTCATCTTCTTTATCTTCATAGGTAAAAATGACATCAAACCTCTTTTTGGAGACAAACTTTCTACATTAATGGCTTATGGCGGCTTCATTGCTTCCTTTTTGTTTTCACTTTATTGTTACCGCCATTTACCAATAATAGATTTTCGCCCGTATGCAGTCGGCAAAAGTATTACACAAGGAATGCAGCTGCCTCCCAATGCTGTAAAAGACAGTATTGTAATGGTTTTTGTATATGAGAAAGACGGCAAGAATGTTGAATTGAATATGGATCAGTTAAAAACCCTTGACGATACATACAAGTTTGTTGATAGAAAAGATAAAGTTATTAGAGAAGGGGATAAGCCACCGATCCATGATTTTACCATAAACACTACTGATGGTACGGAAATTACCAAGGATGTTTTATCCATGAAAAATGTTTTCCTTCTCGTGGCATACGAATTGAACCATAGTGATAATAATGTACAAAGCAGGGTGAATGATTTTGTGGCTTTATGTCAGCGTGATGGTATTGAGTTTATTGGACTGACGTCCTCTTCTGTGAAAGAAGTTGATGAATTCAGACATAAGCATAATTCAATGTTTGAATATTATTATTCAGATGCTACTATGCTAAAGACAATGATCCGTTCTAATCCGGGATTGATGCTTTTGAAAGACGGCACTGTAACGGCTATGTGGCATTATAATGATTTTCCTTCATACGATGAGGTGAAAAGCTTATTGACTAAATGATTTTAGCCTTGAAAAAGGTTTATAGAAAAAGCTAAAGCTGAAAATACACTATAGCTGAAGAACGCTTTCTTCAAAAAATTTCCAGATTTTTTCATCGGGAACAGGAGCAATGAGACTTATTTCATTTTTCTTAACGGGGTGAATGAAATCAACCTTCCTTGCATGCAGGTGAATAGAGCCATCTTCATTCGAGCGTTGAAAACCATATTTTACGTCTCCTTTTATTGGACAACCAATAGCAGCCAACTGAACACGAATCTGATGATGTCTTCCCGTTTGAGGTGATACTTCGATAAGATAAAAGTTGTCAGATTTTCCAATAACTTTATAATCGAGCCAGGATCGTAAAGAACCGGGGACCTCTTTATCAAAAGCTTTACTTTTATTATTCTTTTCGTCCTTTTTAAGGTAGTGTATCAATGTGCCTGAATCTTCTTCGGGCTTATTTTTTACAACTGCCCAATATGTTTTCTTAACTTTTTTCTCTCTGAATAATTCATTCATTCGAACTAGAGCTTTACTGGTGCGGGCAAATATTATTACCCCTGTAACAGGTCTGTCGATACGGTGAACAACGCCTATAAAAGCGGCACCGGGCTTATTGTATTTTTCTTTAAGATAATCTTTAACAATTTCGCTTAAAGGTTTGTCGCCGGTTTTATCACCCTGAACAATTTCGCCAGATTTTTTATTTAAAGCGATTAAGTGATTATCTTCAAAAAGTATATCCATTCATTAAGATTTGAAAAAAAAACATAAGTAACAAGCAGGTATTTCTTCAGAAATTAATACCCTTATGACTTCATACGTACGAAATTCAGAAACGACTCAATATTGTTCCTTTTCGTTAGGGAAGTCTGAGCTTTTTACGTCGCTTATATACCTTTCGGTTGCATTTTTTATATCATCATAAAGGTTAAGGTATCGCCTTAAAAACCGGGGGTGAAATTCATGCGTAATTCCCAACATATCATGTAAAACAAGCACCTGGCCGTCTACTTTTCCGCCGGCACCAATGCCAATGACAGGTATTTTTATTTCCAGGGCAACCTGTTCTGCCAGGTGGGCAGGTATTTTTTCAAGAACAATGGCAAAACAACCACTTTCGGCAAGAATATGAGCATCTTCCACAAGACGCTTAGCCTCAGCATCTTCTTTAGCTCTTACGACGTAGGTCCCGAATTTATAGATTGATTGAGGAGTTAGTCCTAAATGGCCCATAACGGGAACTCCGGCAGACAATATTCTCTCAACAGAATCCTTAATTTCCCTTCCACCTTCCATTTTCACAGCATGAGCGCCGGATTCTTTCATGATTCTAATAGAAGAGTTTAAAGCTTCTTTTGAATTACCCTGATACGAACCAAATGGCAGGTCAACAACCACAAGAGCTCTGCTTACAGCACGGACGACAGCTCCTGCATGATAGATCATTTGATCAAGGGTAATTGGCAGGGTTGTAGCATGTCCTGCCATTACATTAGAGGCAGAATCGCCCACTAAAAGAACATCAATACCGGCATGATCAAGAATTCTGGCAAGGGAAAAATCATAGGCAGTGAGCATGCTTATTTTTTCTCCCCGTTTTTTCATTTCCTGTAAGGTATGGGTGGTGACCTTCTTTTCTTCAGATTTGACGGCTATTGACATTTATGGTAGATTTTGAGATTAAAGACGACATTGATAAAAAGACATTCCCTAAAATGGACGGGAAAAGTAATAATTATTGATATGTTTCTACGAATGATTAAAAAATATAGATTTGCATCGATGAAAAAGATTGTTCTGTACGTTTTTCTGGCAAGCCTGTTTATTTACGGTTGTGAGACTGATTTTGATGTAAATGCGCCCTATAAAGAAGTTATGGTTATTGATGGACTTCTGAATGCAAATGATTCAGTGCAATCCATTCGAATAAGCAAAGCATTTTTGGGAGAAGGCAATGCATTAGTAATGGCTCAGCAAGCAGACTCAATAAACTATGGTGATGTTCTGGATGTTCAGATGCAAAGGATTTTTAATAATTCAGTTGCTCAGACAATAATCTTAAACAGGTCGGAATTTAGTGACAAAGACACAGGCGTTTTTGCAAGAAAGTATGTATTGTATAAAACCAATCAGAAGATTCTTCAGGATGGAAGCGAGTATAAATTAATAGTAACTAACCGACAAACAGGTGTTGCAGCAACATCCAGAACAAAAATAGTGGACAGTTTAGTTGCAGGTCCGATACCCGGAGGAGATTCCATTGACTTTGTAGCCGGTGGAAATGCCCCATTCATAATTCGTTTTACCCCCGGTCAAAACGCTTATTATTATGAAATGATAATCCGATTTAATTACAGGGAAATAAATCCTGCAACCGGACTCTCAACTGCACAAAAAGTAGATTGGTATTTTGCCAATCCAACTGCTTTTTCTAACAATGAGGTTATCTTTAGCTTCTATAAAAACAATTTGTTTGCAACTATTGGAGCAAACGTGCCTGACAAACCCGGCTTTACGCGGCGAATAGATTCTCTGGCTTCGGGACTAAAACCATTTGAAATAATTCTTCTTGAAGGAAGCGAAGACCTCAATACTTATATACAACTCCAAAAACCTGCAACCGGAGTAGTACAGGAGAGGCCACTGTTTACTACTGTAGAAAATGGTTTAGGGCTCTTTACCAGTCGCTATATTAAAACCGTTTCTCGGTTTCCAAAACAAGCAACCGTTGCTGCTTTTGATACAAGTGCAGCTACCATGAATAAGAATTTCAAATTCAATTAGTGCCTCTTTGACATTCGATTTTCAGCCGATTTTCATTCTTTTTCAGTAAACTGACATTTTTTCCAGTAGTTAGTCTATGGCATTATGATTGACTCTCGCCATAATAACTCGAAAAAATAATAAAAAACATATACACTATGAGAAAAGTAATAGGCATTGACCTTGG
>JAYURB010000148.1:0-4240 GCA_043756425.1 Bacteroidota bacterium | reverse complement strand
TTTAGTATGTAATAATTTTATGCAGCATATCTTACATGTTTAGCATGAAAATATTTTCTTACTTGTTTTTTATCATCTTTTCTTTTATTCATGAAATTCTCAACATTTAATTTTAATTGTGACTTATTAATTGGTCTTTGTTTCCCGACAATATTTGTTTTAATATCCTGATTAAGGTACTCATCTGGATTTAATTCCGGACTATACGGAGGAAGATAAAATAGTTTTATTCTTTTTTTATTTTGCTTGAGCCATTCTTTTATTTTATTTGTTTTGTGTGAAGGCAATATTAGTTTCTTTTGCTCTTTTACTTTTCAATACATCGGATAGCATGGCCACACCGGCTTCCGTAAACGCATACGGATTAGAGCCTCCCATGTACTGTTTGGAAGGTATCACATTTTGTGATACCATTAAATCAACTTCTTTTTCATCTAATACAAACATAAAGTCTTCAGGAAATAAATCAATATTTCTTCTTACTGCTTGCTTTAATCCTCGGTTTTCAACGCCATAAATTTCAGCGATATGTATATCAAGCATCACTTTTTCATTACGGAATACAGGTATTTTATCTATAATTCTTCGAACCGGTGTTGCATTTTTTTTGTCATGATTTTTAGAATGAAAACCTGATATTTAAATCAAAACACATTCAAAACCCAAACTCACACTGAATTCATTCACTTTTATAACCAATTCTCCGCTGTGCAGGATTTTCTATCTTGCTGCGACGGGCTTGCATAATATTTATCGCTAATTTTCATATCCCAAAGTTAAATAACTTTCTGCTGCTTCGACGGACATTTGTCCGTTGTTTTGAGCTGTGTGATATTTATCCGCTTTTCATGGCTCATCGTCTTTGGAAAACTCGTATTACTACTGTTGCTAGGCGTAGTCTTATGCGAGTAAAAATACCAAAAAACTCCCCCTTCGTTTTCTCCGCATGACTATGCTGTCTTTCTCCTTTCTCCAATATTAACTGATTGAAAATCCTGAACATCATTGCACCAAATTCTATTGTTTTATAATTTTCTTTACAAGGGTACCGGATTGGGATATAAATTTCAAAAAGTAAATTCCCGAAATTAATCTTTCCATATAGATGGATGTTTTGCCAATGAAAAATTCTTTTAATAATAATTTCCCATTAGTATCGGTTAATCGAAATTCAATTCTTTCAACAGAATTTGATTCGACATAGCACAAGCTGGTAACAGGAGAGGGGAAAATAGAAATATCAACCGTATTCGTTATTTCAGTAACCCCTGATGTTAAATCAACAAAATTTCCGTAAGTTTCATTTCTTTTTTGATAATAAAACAAACTGTTATAACAATCATTTGCAGATGGATCAGGAGATTCTTCACTATGATAAACTTCCCCCAAACCGGTCGATACAATACGAGTATTATAACTAAAAGCGCTGGATGGCCAATGAAAACAAGAGTCAATACCATCTAGGTTATAAATAAAACCACCCTTCCATGAATAAGAAGGGCGACCATGGTAATAATTTGAATCTGTCATCAGGGTATAATTATATAACAAGGTAGAATGCGGTAAGGAAAGTGTATCAAAATGATATATATTTTGCTCCGGAAATTCACTAAAAGTAGGAATAGCAGAAGTGGCATACTTTACTGTGTCATATTCAATATTAAATCCGGAAGTGATAAATGCAGGTGGCGGATTAAAATTTTGAGAATAATATCGAAAGGTAGATTTTCTACAATAGTATACAGAGTCCAGGCCAGGAGAAAAATACTTCGATTGAATTTCGACAAGATTGTCATTTAATGATTGCCATTGCCCCCAGGCATCTAAGCACACGTTGCTATATTCAAATTTATCACCAACATTGAAATCGTATAGAGTTCCTTCTGAAATTATAGGAATGGAATCAATCCTTCGCATCGAATAAACCTGCGTGGGTAATTCCCTGAAAACGGGAACTATAAAAAAGCCGTTCGACCTGCTAAGTTGAATATTAAAATTATTCATTGGATTGTTTGAATCAATATTTCCGATTGAATCATATGCGGTGAGGGATATGCATTTAACTGAATCCTGAATTGATCCAGCTTGCATATATGTTAGACTGTCTACATGTGCATCGACATATCCGTTTCCTACTATATTCATAAATCTCCATGAACTGTTTACCACAGCACTTGTAATAAAATAAATAGAATCCTTTTCTGAATTCAAAAACGCAAATTTGTCATTTGCCAGATCAATCAAGACTCCTCCGGTCCAAGATGGTCCATTTTCGAAAATACATGAAGACAAAGAATCTTTCCATGAATAAAATGAATTGTATTTATGATTGACAGAATATCCGCTTGAATCAAAATAAAGTACTTTTATAGGAGACCATTGCGGTTGACTCCACTGAAAACCGGGATCATCCAACTTAAAATAATAAGAATGATTTGGTTTTGCTAATTCGTAATTTTGTGCGAATGGCCTAAAGTTGAAAAGAAGTAGAAGAAGTAAAAAAAGTGAAAATAATTTCATTAGAAATGGGCTTATGTAAAGATATAAATCTTTTTGAAAATTCTTTAGATATCACCTCCCCCCTATGTTGGAAAGTTGTTTCACTTTCTCCCGACGCTCCAGTTTTGAAAAGTCTTTATCAATATGTATTACTCCATTGGACCCTAATAATGCACCAATCAGTCCGCCTAATGTCAACCCAACCAAGCTGCCCAATAATTTCCGCGAACCCTCCTGGCCGCCGGGTTGAAAATAGTTGTTATGGAATGAAGATGCGGTGCGATCATTATCAATAAGCATTTTTGATCCTAAAAAAGTACCGACACATAAACCAACTGTGCTGCCAATTAAAATACTTCCAAAAACTTTATCAGGAGCCGTATGGTGATGGAATTCTGAAATAGAGTCGATTAATATAAATGAAACGCCTTTCTTGGTTTTTACAAAAACGGTGTCGTCATTAACTTTTTTTACTTTTAAAATATTGATCTGCATACCTGAATAAGTTACGAAATATTTTCCCTTCCTATTCCTTCCTTCCATCGTATTACAGTTTAAAATCAGGCAGAGAATAGCCAATAATATTTTCTTCATATTAATTAATTCTTTAAGTCCGGCAAATGCTATTTAAGTATAAATATAACAATTTTTTAAAAGAAAATAATTTGTCCTGATGCGTCGTACTTATTTCCGATCTCAGAAAATAGCATTTCCGCGCTTCGACGGATCCCCATTGTTATCAGCATCGTCAGTTGATTTTTACCCTCCGGATTCCTCCTGAACTCTTGGGTATTTTCGCCTCTTTCACAGGAGATGGAAAATAACTATCTGCTTCTACGCATTGATACCTATTTCATTATTTTAAAAATTCTAGTATAATATCCTGTTTCAATTCTGCAGAAATAAATTCCTTCAGTAAACGAGTTCAAATTGAATTCAACTGAATTTTTACCAACTGTGGCAAAGCCTTCGAATACATTTAATAATTCACGACTATTAATATCAAATACATTAACTGAAAATTTATTTGATGTCTTACTATCGAAATCTAAAATGTATTCATCATTGAGTCTTTTTATTGAACAAAATGAATTTGCATCCAAATTCGGAATATTGTTGGTGCTTACATCGAAGTCAAGATCGTCCAGATGGCAATGAACTGCAGTATCATTTGTTAACGCTACATAATATGCATCTATATCGTAAAAAGCAACAGGGTCATTGGTAGTATAGTTTATAGTCGCAGAAAATGCTGACCAATTGGGATACGTTGCGCCCAAAGCTGAACCATAATTTGCACTTCCAATTTTAATATTTAAAGAGTTAAACAAATTGACTTTGAAACCAATTTGATCACCTAAATGAATGTTATTAATTTTAAAATAACCACTTAAAGTGGAAGGTCGAATAGAATTTGTAAATGGAGCATGCCTAAGATTAATTTCTCCACCAATCCAAAATCCAAGAATGCTGTCATACACAGCAGCCAACTTTACAGAATATCCAGATCCGCCTTGTCTATCGATATCACGTAGGACAGAGCCGCCAGAACCACTATCGTATGTGTTTGTAGATTCCCAATTAACCGGGTCCCAATAGTTTAATGAATCTAGTGCCCAATTTGAAAAATCGCCGTTAGTGATTTGAGCAGAGATTGTTCCAGAATAATTCAATAGTAATGTTGCAAATCCAAGTAATAGTTTTTTCATAATATCTGTAATTTAGTGCTTTTATTTGTAAT
>JAYURB010000147.1:0-4245 GCA_043756425.1 Bacteroidota bacterium | reverse complement strand
GATCAAAATCACTGACATCCTTCTTGTAAACAGATAATATGTCAGCAGCGTAGTTGTACTTATCATCGTTATGATAATCGCTAAACCATAAGCGGCTTCCATTCCTGAAGACTCCTTAAAAAATAATGTTATGCCAATACATCCTAAGAGCAGCAGCCAGTTTACGGATGGAACATACAATTGTCCACGCATATCAGTAGGATATACGATCCGTACTTTCGGCCAAAAGTTAAGTCGGATTGCTTCGTTTATCAGTGTAAAGGAACCACTGATCAGGGCCTGACTGGCAACAATAGCTGCTGCTGTTGCAACGATGATTCCTGTAATGAGAAACCATTCGGGCATGAGTTTAAAAAACGGATTGTCTTCTCTTAACAGATTTCCTTCTCTCTGCATTAGCCATGCACCCTGACCAAAATAATTTAAGACAAGCATGGTTTTAACAAAGACCCAGGTAATTCGAATATTCTTTTTTCCGCAATGCCCGAGGTCACTATAAAGTGCTTCCGCTCCTGTTGTGCAAAGAAACACTGCGCCCAATAACCAGAATCCCCCGCGTACATGGGTAATCAGATTAAATGCATAATAGGGATTTAGTGCTTTCAAAACAGATGGGTAGTTTATCAGGTTTGCAACTCCCAATATGCCAATCATAGAAAACCAAAATAGCATTACGGGTCCGAAAAACTGTCCGACGAACTTTGTTCCAAATTGCTGAATAACAAATAGGGCTGAAAGAATTGCTATTACAATGGGCACAGTTGGTATAGAAGGATTATATATTCTCAATCCTTCTATCGCTGAGGAAACTGAAATAGGCGGTGTAATTATTCCATCCGCTAAAAGAGCGGCTCCGCCAATGATTGCAGGCCATTTCAACCAACTCATTTTTCCCCGCCTCACCAAAGCATACAATGAAAATATTCCTCCTTCTCCTTTGTTATCTGCACGAAGGGTAAGCATTACATACTTAAATGTAGTCTGAATTGTCAGTGTCCAGAAAATACAGGAAATGCCACCTAATACTACATCTGCACTAATTGGTTGTTTGCCAATTATTGCTTTCATTACGTATAGAGGAGACGTACCTATGTCACCGTAAATAATTCCAAGCGTCACCAGAAGCATTGCTCCTGTGACCTTATGCTCATTATGCTTGCTCAAACAGGGTAATGGAAAGTGCAAAAGTATGAATAAGATTCTCTCACTTCCTATTTTTCACGTGAAACATTTGATCAGGATTAAAGGATTTAATCATGATTTTAGGATTTATTGATTAGCAGGATTTCGTAGGAATGATTTTATACTTGAGTTCATTAATAGCCGAATCCAATATTCGTTATCTTAAATCCTTATATATCATAATTTTTATTATTTACCTTTGCAGCCCTTCTATGGAAAACAGGTATGATATAATTGTTGTTGGTGCAGGACATGCGGGTTGTGAAGCTGCTGCTGCTGCTGCAAATATGGGTTCTAAGGTTTTGCTTATTACTATGAATATGCAAACCATTGCTCAAATGTCATGCAATCCTGCCATGGGAGGTATTGCAAAGGGCCAGATCGTTCGCGAAATTGATGCTTTGGGAGGATATTCAGGAATTGTTTCCGATCGTTCCAGTATTCAATTTAGAATGCTGAATCGGTCTAAAGGTCCTGCCATGTGGAGCCCAAGAACTCAAAACGACAGAGCGGTATTCGCTCAGGAATGGCGGTCTATGCTTGAACAAACTCCGAATGTGGATTTCTGGCAAGATATTGTTAATGATTTGATTATCAATGACAATCGTGTTACAGGAGTTAAAACCAGCATGGGTTTGGAGTTTTTTTCCAAGTCTGTTGTACTGACGAATGGTACCTTTTTAAATGGCGTTATTCACATAGGAGAAAAACAATTTGGCGGAGGAAGAACAGGTGAAAAAGCGTCTACCGGCATTACAGAAAAATTAGTCTCTCTTGGATTTCAAAGTGGCCGAATGAAAACCGGTACACCTCCTCGTATTGACGGCCGATCTTTGGATTATTCTCAAATGGAAGAACAATCCGGTGATATTAATCGCGGACGATTTTCTTTTAAGAAATTCCCTTTGCCGGAAGATCAACGTTCATGCTGGATAACCTATACCAATAATGAGGTTCACGATATTTTAAAAGAAGGCTTTGAACAATCTCCAATGTTCTCAGGCAGAATACAAGGAATAGGCCCTCGCTATTGTCCGTCGATAGAAGATAAAATAAATAGATTTGCCGATAAAGATCGTCACCAACTTTTCGTTGAACCGGAAGGATGGAACACTGTTGAAATTTATTTGAATGGTTTTTCAACTTCTTTACCTGAAGATGTTCAGGCCCGAGCTTTGCGCATGATTCCCGGATTTCAGAAAGCCAAGATGTTTCGTCCGGGTTATGCTATTGAATATGACTATTTCCCTCCTCAGCAGCTCCATCTTACTTTAGAGACCAAACTCATTGAAAATCTGTATTTTGCGGGACAAATCAACGGAACAACCGGTTATGAAGAGGCTGCCGGACAGGGAATTATGGCCGGAATTAATGCACACTTAAAGATAAATGAAAAGGATTCTTTTATTCTGAAAAGATCGGAAGCATACATTGGGGTTCTAATTGATGATTTAGTTACTAAGGGAACAGATGAACCATACAGAATGTTTACCTCTCGTGCTGAATTCAGAACCCTTTTAAGGCAAGATAATGCAGATATCAGACTTACACCTATTTCTTTTCAGCTTGGTTTAGCTGATAAAGAGAGATTAAATGCTGTGGAAAATAAAATACGTTATCGTGATGAATTAATTCATTTCATCAGGAACTATTCAATCACTCCGGAAGAAATTAACCCTGCCTTAATCGCTGCAGAAACAGAAGAAGTACGACAGGGAGTTAAACTATTCCCAATTTTGCTCAGACCACAGATTTTTTTAAATGATTTAATCTCTTTCTTGCCAAAATTGAAGTCTTTTGTAGATAATTTACCTGGAGAAAGAGATCTGTACTGCGAACAAGCCGAAATTTCTTTAAAATATGAGGGTTATATTGAAAAAGAAGCAGAAATTGTCAATAAATTCGTTAAAATGGAGGAAATTATAATGAAGGATGATTTCGATTACCACGCTCTCAAATCACTTTCAACAGAAGCAAGGAGTAAACTGGATAGGATTAGACCTAAAACACTTGGCCAAGCCTCCAGAATTAGCGGAATTAGTCCGGCCGACATTTCTGTATTAATGGTATACATTTCTCGTTAATGTTTCACGTGAAACATTTCACTTATGGAAGAAATTAAAATTTGCCCGAACTGTACCAATGAGACATTTAAACCTTTTCTAAGCTGCAAAGACTTTACAGTTACAAATGAACTTTTTAATCTTACCACGTGTACTAAATGTGGCTTCGTGTTCACTAATCCGCGACCGGAAGCAATAGAAATAGGCAAATACTACGAAAGCAAGGATTACATTAGTCATAGTAATACAAAGGAAGGTATTATTAATAAAATATACCATTTTGTAAAATCCAAAGCTATTCGTAAAAAAATTAAACTCATTACGAATCTTAATCCCCCTGATAAAACACTATTAGATATTGGATGCGGAACAGGCGATTTCCTAGGAAAATCAAAGGAGAATGGATGGCAAGTAATTGGAATAGAACCAAATAAAGAAGCTCGTGAGATTTCCATAAACAAATATAAATCAATTGTTTATGACGAGAGCGGAATGCAACTAATTAAAAATCAATCTATTTCAGTAATCACCATGTGGCATGTACTTGAACATGTGCACGATTTAAACCTAAGAATCAAAGAAATAAACAATCTTCTAAAACCAGGAGGCTACGCTGTAATTGCTGTACCAAATTATACATCCTGGGATGCAAAACACTATGGGAACTTTTGGGCTGCGTACGATGTTCCACGACACCTATATCACTTCTCACCGGAAATTATCAAATCCCTTTTTAGTAAACATAATCTAAATCACGTTTCATCATTACCAATGAAAATGGATGCATATTACGTAAGCATGCTAAGCGAAAAGTATAAAAATTCATTTCTTGGTATAGTCAAAGCTATTAGCACTGGCTTTATTTCAAACTTTAAAACAAAATATAACGCTGAGAGATACTCAAGTGTTATTTATATTTTCAAAAAGAAATAAGGCTTGCCTTTTATATATTATCGCCTAAATACCTAAGCACAACTTTCTCCATCTACTTCTTCCACGT
>JAYURB010000146.1:0-4263 GCA_043756425.1 Bacteroidota bacterium | reverse complement strand
CCCATATTAAAAATAGTATTAATAGATACAATGTCTTCCTGTTTTATCTTTTGATCGTTTATCAATTTAATCAATGTACCTTGATCTTTACACCATGCGCCATTCATTTTTTTTCATGTGATTATATTTTATGTCAGAAACAAATGTAAAGATTTAATATCCCATAAGACAAAATGTCTAAATTTTCTCGCTTTTGTAAAATCAAGAATTTTCAGTAATATATTTACCCTCGAAAAGATTAAAAGTCATTTTATTCGTGGCGGGTAAAATGACGAAAGATCGTATCTCATCACTAACGATAAGATATAATTAACGCCCATAAGAAACCGCCACTTCAAATGGGCTTTTTATTTAATAAAAAACCCCCTGTTAATTCAGGAGGTTTTTAAAGATAATCCGTTGCAAGGCGGGTAAAAAACAGGACAAGACAGGGGATAAACTAACTGTTGAAATGGGAATAAAATCTCATTAGTTTGAATTCACAAATCTTGCTGTTTTCCGAGGGCGAAAATCGTCTCATTAGCGACTTTTTGTCCTCGTTTTCATTGGACAAAGATAGAAAATAATTGTTAATATATTAGGTAGATGTTGGGACAATGCTTATATTTGTCTTCATAAATTGATAATCATAATGAAAACAGTTTTTAAAAGCAAGCTCGAATTAGTAAGGTATTACGCAGAAGAAGAGAATTGTAAAAAACTTTTGATTCAACAACGCTGGGGAGATAAAGTTACTTGTCCTCATTGTGGGCACGATAAAGTTTATACTACGAATCGTGGTTTCAAATGTGCTAACAAAGAGTGTTACAAAAAATTTACTGCGATCTCTGGAACAATATTCGAGAACACGAAAATTAAATTGAATGTTTGGTTTGAAGCAATCTTCGTTTTATCTGCTCACAAAAAAGGAATCAGTTCACACCAACTTGCAAAGGATATTTCAGTAAGTCAGAAAACGGCATGGTTTATTTTGCACCGTGTTCGTGAAATGCTGAAAGATAAAAATCCAACTTTATTAGACGGTGCAACTCAGGTTGATGAAACTTATGTTGGAGGGAAATTAAAGAACAAACATAAAATCGAAGGAGTTGGTGCAAAGCCCGGACGAGGAAGCCAAAATAAGACTATGGTTTTCGGTCTTATGGAAGATGGTAAAGTTCATCCACAAGTTGTAAAGGACTCTACAAACAAAACGCTTCTAACAATTATGGATAACAGGGTAACGAAGGGTGAAACAATCGTTACCGATGGTTTCCATGTTTACAACAGACTTTCAGCAAACTACAATCACATAGTTGTAGATCACAACAAGGATATTTATGTAGTAGACGGATTTCATACAAACAGCATAGAAGGTTTTTGGAGTCTATTTAAAAGAGGTATCGCTGGAATATACCACCAAGTAAGTCCAAAACATTAAGATCGCTACTGTGTTGAGTTTTCTTTTCGTTATATCACCCGCAATATAACAGACGTTGAAAGGTTCGTTTCTGTTCTTTCGCAATGTTCAAGGAAGGTTGACGTGGGAAACGCTTGTAAATAATTGATTTAGACTAACTTGGGACAAAAAATGGCTAAAATATTTTAATCGTTGTTTTTTATCTAAAAAAGCATATTATTGTGGGCAATTATTTACAATTAGTTAATAAATATTACATGGTACCAAGATTCATCATATATTAACCAAAATCATCAACATTAAGAAATACATTTGCGTTATATTAGTATAATATTAGAAAGGAGGAAAAAATGAACCAGCATCAATTTAAAATCAATGTGCCACTAATAGTCTTTAAGCGGACTAAATTTTGGTTGGCCTATTGCCCCCCTTTAAAAACCTATGGTTATTCTTTGGAAGGGCCAGACCATGCAGTAGAAGATTTTGATAATGCCATCAAAACATTTCTTCACGTTCATGCCAAACTAAATACTCTAAATGAGGTTTTTTTAAATTTAGGTTGGACAAGAACCGATGATCATTATGACCTACCAAAATATTTCAATACGGATATTGGGGCATCAAGAAGTGGCTCTAAGGGGGAACAAAGAAATCATTCAATTAGTATTCCAGCAATGTAATACCTATGGAGTTTCCTAGACACGCTGTAATAAATTTACTATTAAAGAAAGGTTGCAGCAAGTTTGGAGACTACCTTGATCATGAAATTTGGTTGACCGAAAAAAAATTAATTATTCGACTTCCCAAAGGCAACATGATACACTATGATCATGTGGAGGCAATAGCATTGGATGTATTGGGGATGGGAAATTGGGATTTTGATTATTGGATTGGGCAAACAGGACTTTGCTAATATTTTATTTAACTTTGTCCCAAGTAGCTAGTCATTACCTTAACTAATTAACGATTTTGCCAACAAACAATCCCCACACTAACAGCAACATTCAACGAATGCTTTATGCCAAATTGAGGGATTTCTATAAATAGGTCGCAGAGTTTTATCGCTTCTTCGCTTACGCCGTTTATTTCATGACCGAAAATGTAAGCGTATTTTTTTTCTTTTTCCGGAGTAAATTGGTCGAGGGATATACCTCCTTCAATCTGTTCGATAGCAACGATTGTATAACCGTCTTTTTTTAGGCGAACGATGGTATCGGTAATGTCATTTTCATAGAACCAGTCAACGGATTCTTCTGCTCCTAAAGCAGTTTTATGTATTTCTCTGTGCGGAGGAGTAGCCGTAATTCCGCATAAACCCAGAGCTGTGCATCTGAAAGCATCGGCTGTCCTGAATATTGAACCTATGTTATTCATGCTCCTGACACTGTCGAGGAGGATTATAAATGGCTTCTTTGGAGCCACTTTAAAATCATCAACAGTTAACCGGTGAAGTTCTGCATTTTGTATCTTGCGCATAATCTACAAAAATAACAAAGTTGCTTAAAGCAGAAACAAAAACTTCCCAGGTGGAAACACCGCTCATGAAGCAGTACTATGCTATTAAAGCGAAGTATCCTGATGCTATGCTGCTTTTTCGTGTAGGAGACTTTTACGAAACATTTGGTCAGGATGCAGTGAAAGCTTCTGCAGTTTTGGGAATAGTTTTGACACGCCGTGCCAATGGAAGTGCATCATTTATTGAATTGGCCGGCTTTCCGTATCATTCACTCGATACCTATCTTCCCAAGCTTGTAAGAGCGGGAATGCGTGTTGCTATTTGCGATCAGCTTGAAGATCCTAAGCTCACCAAGAAAATCGTCAAGCGCGGAGTAACGGAGCTTGTTAGTCCTGGTGTTTCCTACAACGATAAAATTTTGGAGCACAAAAAAAATAATTTTCTTGCCAGCATTCACAGCGATGGAAATAATTTCGGCGTTGCTTTCATAGACATTAGCACAGGAGAGTTTTTAGTTGCAGAAGGCAATGCATCGTATGTCGATAAGCTTCTGCAAAATTTCAATCCCGGTGAAATTATTTTTTCAAAAAATTTCAAAAAAGAATTCAACGAGCAATATGCACAACGTTTTTATTGTTTCACACTGGAAGAATGGATTTTCCAGGAAGATTATGCCCGAGAAACGCTGCTCAAGCATTTCGGAACGGTATCCCTGAAAGGTTTTGGAATAGAAGACATGCATGCAGGAGCGATTGCCGCAGGGTCTGCATTGCATTATGTTTCCGATACACGCCAGGAACAATTGAAACACATCAGCGGTATTTCGCGCATTGAAGAAGATAAATATGTTTGGCTCGATAAATTCACCATTCGCAATCTGGAAATTGTTTCTTCTTCGCATGAGAAAGGAGTTTCCCTTGTTGACATTATCGATCAGACCTTGTCCCCCATGGGTGGAAGGCTGCTCAGGCGCTGGCTATTGCTACCGCTCAAAGATGTTGCATCTATAGAGGAAAGGCAGGAAGCAGTCAGTTACATGCTTCACAACGATGTTTATTCTGCTGCCTTAACGGATTGCCTGAAACAAATTGGAGATCTGGAGCGCCTGATTTCCAAGGCTGCTCTCGGTAAAATCTCTCCGCGTGAGGTGCAGCAATTGCGCCGCTCGCTTGAAATGGTTCAGAAAATTCGGGAGCTGTGTCTTGAAACAGAAAATGTTTCCATTCGCACAATTGCCGATCAGCTCAATAATTGTTCTCTCATCAAAGACAGAATTTCCCGCGAACTGCATCCCGATGCACCTGCCATGGTTAATAAAGGCGGTGTTATCAACGATGGTTTTAATGCCGAACTCGATGAGTTAAGAAACATTGCTTTCAACGGCAAGGATTATCTCTTGCAGCTTCAG
>JAYURB010000145.1:0-10635 GCA_043756425.1 Bacteroidota bacterium | reverse complement strand
TTATCCTTGTCTTCTTTATCACTCCCTGTTGCATTTATCAATTGTACTTTCCCTTTACGTTCCTTTTCTTTCCGGTTGGTTACAATCCAGATATAGGTAGAAATACCGGTGTTGTAAAACAACTGGTCGGGCATGGCAATAATGGCTTCGAGCATATCATTTTCAATGATCCATTTGCGTATGTTACTTGGACCGCTGTCAGCACCGCCACTAAACAATGGGGAACCATTAAATACAATTCCTATTCTGCTACCGCCCTTGTCGTGTTTCATTTTTGAAATCATGTGCTGAAGAAACAACAATGAACCATCACTGATGGCAGGTAATCCTGCACCAAATCTTCCGGCAAAACCTTTAGTGGCAAATTCGTCCTTGATAAATTTTTCAGATTTTTTCCACTCAACACCAAATGGGGGATTAGCAAGCATATAATCAAACTCTTCGCCTTCAAATCCGTCTTTACTGAAGCTATCTCCAAATTTCATGTTATTAGGATTTTGACCTTTTATAAGCATGTCAGATTCAGAGATGGCATAAGACTGGTCATTCCATTCTTGTCCGAAGACCTCCAATTTTGCATCGGGGTTTAATTCATGAAGATATTCTTCCGCTACTGAAAGCATTCCTCTCGTTCCGCAAGCCGGATCGAAAAGTGTTTTTACAATCCCTTTTTTACGAAGCATACTTTTATCATTCACGAAAAGTAAATTCACCATCAACTTAATTACTTCACGTGGAGTAAAATGGTCACCGGCTGTCTCATTACTTGCTTCAGCAAACTTTCGGATGAGTTCTTCAAAGATATATCCCATCTCCATCGAATTCATACCTCGAAACATTTCACCGGCATCAGCAAATCTCTTTATAACCTGATATAGGGTATCGCTTTCATCTAATTTCTTTATTTCATTTTCAAGATTGAAGTACTTGATAATTTCTTTTGCGCTTATTGAAAATCCATTCAGGTAGTTCCTGAAATTGGCAGTGATATTATTGTGGTCTTTTGCTAATTCATTAAAATCAAATTTGCTGTGATTATGAAACTTCGCTTTTGCAACATTATTTAATATAGGCTCCACTACTTCCGGCTTCTTTGCCTTATGCTGCTTGTATAAATCCAGCACTTTTTGTTTTGTAGGCTCTAAAATGACATCCAGTCTTCTCAAAACTGTAAATGGTAATATCACATTTCCATAATCCGCCGGCTTATAAGGCCCTCTTAATAAATCGGCAATGCTCCAGAGGAAATTTGCTTTGTCTTTAAAATTTTTCATTTACAATTGTAATTACTGTTATGATCCAAATATAAATTTTTAATCTTCCATTTTCTGAAAACAATACAATGGGACTACATAAAGCCTTTATTTTGACCTATTTATAATACTTAAAAATGAACTATTAGCAAGGAAATATAGGAAAAAAGGGGATACCATGCTTAATAAGACACACCTCTTATTATTCGCTAAATATTGGCTATACTGATCGAAATGACGCAACCGAAATTTATTTGATTACTATTACAATAATCAGCTACGTTGGTCGGATTAAACCTCATTAGGCTTTTATAGTTAAAGACTAAATAACATTGCAGGGAATAATCTATTCATATAGGTGTATATACAAATCCATAAAAATTAAAATCATGGTACAGAATTCCGAAAAACCAAGACCAGTCCCTAATCCTAAACCAAATCCTTCGCTACCGAAGCCGATTAAACCAAAACCATCACCGGAAAGAAAAAACACACCCGCACCACCTTCACCTACTCCTCTAAGAAGAGAAGGTGTGGAAAGACCACCTAAAAAATAATGAGGAAGAAACCCATTAAAAAAACAAGGCCAATAAACATAAGTATCATACTTATACCATTCACTGTTTTAGTCTTATTACTATAATCCTCCGACTCGAGATCGTACTTTTCAATTTTTTCCTTTTCATCTGCATTTGGATTTCCATCGCATTTAATAAGCTCATCGCAATATAAAAGATCATAATGATTAGCCTTCTTCCCTGTATACTGACTAATGAAGTTAACAACAATTGAAAGAATAAATAATCCACCAGATAACTTAATCAACCAAAGATCGCCTAAACAATTTTCAAAAGAATATTTAAGTGTTTCCAGAATGACATATACCCCTGCTCCACTTATTGAAATAATTAATAAATCCATTCTTTGAACAGAGTAAAACCACATCTCAAATAAATCCTTTCTCCTATCCTTCATTGATTCCCTTTATCTAAATATTTATTACTTAACGTAAAGTAAATAATTTTAGTGGTAGCACCAACATCAAAAGTTGTCTTTTAAATTTATAGGAATTGGCCACAAAAGAAGGTTGTCAAACTAATTTCACTATTTTCTTGTAACTTCATTGTTTATTGAAAATTATTACAAAAACAGAAAAATACAAAGTAATTGAACTTTTATAAAAAAACAAATCATTTCTCAATTTTGTTAATAAATAAACCACGGTTCTGGAAAATGATTAAAACTTTACAGCCCTGTCTCAAAATTTTCTTTTTGAAAATTTGCGAAACCTAATATTTCTACTTTCATTTGACAAATTGAATAAACTATTATTGAAAAGTTTTTAATGCACCATTTTTAACTTTAAAAATTTATGTTTCCAGAGCGTTTTAAACATAAGGTTTCATTTACAAATTTTCTCATTATTTTATTTTTCATTCTAATAACTAGAGTGCTATTTGGGCAAGAAAAAATAAATCAAAAACCTTTTAACAAATACGTTAAATTTTGCAACAAAGAAATTACCAAAAACAACACAAAAACCGCTAAGATTAACAAAACATTTTTAAAAAAATATTTCCGAGCAGAAAACAGTCTATTTAGAAAAATGTGTAAAGAAAATCCTGATCTAGCTGATTATTATTTTTCCTATGCAGTTAATCCGCTTTATTACCATCAAAAGCATCCAGAAAAATATATAGCTCAAAATAAACAACAATTGCCTATAGAATACAATTCAACATTAGATACCTTAAACAATTCACTTTCGTATTTAAACTTAAAAAAGAATTCGGCTTTTAATTTAAATGATTATTCAAAAGCCAATACAAATCTAAATAAATCAAAAGAACTTTCTAATCAAACTTCAATCATGCAATCCTATTTCAGGGACAGAAAATCAATGCTAAAAGATTGCACGACAAAATTTCCTGCATTAAAAAATAATTGGCTTAAATATGATGAGACAAATTATTACTATCATGAAATGACAAATAAAATTAGCAAACAATTTTTAAATAAAATTAGAAGTAATGATTTTGCAGACAATATACTTTCTACAAATAAGGAGTTCCTTGATTTCGTAAGCAACAATAGCTCATTAAAAGATATAAATAAAATACCCTCTGATTGGGGAAAGGACATAGGTAGCTTACAAACTAATACTTTTTCTAAAAACATGGTTAATAAAACAGTTTCATCGATTAAAAATATGGATAAATTGGTAACAGATGAAATCAAGCCTATGCACGAAACATTAAACAAACTTAAAAACTCTAGGGGTATAACTAATGCGGCTGATGCACCCTCATTTAAACCAAACCCAATGAAGTCCAAGTCTTTTTCCGAAAGACTCAATTTTGATTTTGACTTTCAAATTAATAAATCCAAAGATTTCTATCCTATAAGTTTCAGTTTAGGAGGATCAATCGGATACAAGCTTACTAAACGATTAATTTGGGGACTAGGAATCACAAATTTATTTAGTTTAGGGAAAAGCTGGAATAATAGACAATTTGAATCCACAGAAAATGGATATCGGGTTTATATTGATTACTCAATAAAAAAATTTCTATTTGCTGAGTTTGCTTGTGAAAAATCTTTTCTTGAAACTAAAAAAGAAAATAGTTTTTCAAGCCATCAATTTTTTGATTCTTATATGGGTGGTTTAAAATATATTAAAAAAGTTTCAGGGAAATTATCATTTACATTCTCCCTTCTTTATAATTTTCAATATTCTCAGCTTTCACCAGCTAAAGGTCCTTTAGTTTACAAAGTTGGTTGGCAATTCTAAATAATTTATAATAATAAACAAATGAAACACACAAGACTACTTTTCCTTTTTTATTTAATTATTAATATAAATAAAGTAAACTCCCAGAGTTATCAAGATGCCGTTTTGCCAAAGCAAAATTTAAATAAAAGCCCGGAATTAAGTCCTGGAACAAACCTAAGCACTGGAGTTATCAGTCCTTCCATTCCCTTAGTCACATTGCCTGGACGAATGACTAATTCAGGTGTCAATTTAGTTTATATAGGTGGGCAGGGGTTAAGGCAAAACACAATTGCTTCCCGAGTAGGTTGGGGTTGGGAATTACAATTTGGCGGAAAAATTGAAAGAGAAGTTAAAGGAGTTAGAGATGAAAAAATTTATAACGAATCTATTTACCCAACAGATGCATTAAATCAATCGGGTTGGTTAGATCAAACCCTTCATTCATTTCCACATCAAGTTACACGCACCCGGACATATTCAATAAATTTTGACCACCAAACCGGCACTTATTCTCAAGGCATTTCAGAACACTGCACTCTTGACGGTAGCCCCATAAATTGTTTTGCAGGTGGATATGGTTCATTGAACTTAATAAGTCATGTTGATAATTCTTCAACAAGTTGTGATCCAAATTCAATTATTTCATGCGGAAATGAAATCTGGAATTATCAAGGCAGTTTCTCGGCAACTAGATTAAAAATTTCTGAAATGGTTGATTTTTACAATAACCAAAATCCTCCAAATAATATACCATTAGAAATTTGGAATAGAGACCATAAAAAATATTATTTTAATGCATGGGCGAATAACCAATATGGTGATAAGCAATTTGACACTGAACCCGATGTATTCACATTTAACTTCGGCGAATACCATGGACAATTTGTTTTCGATAAAAATGGGTATCCCGTAATTTTTCCATTTCAAGATATTAAGATAGAACCAGCCATTGGTCCTCATGCCACCGGCACATCGTGGATTTTCACAACCCCAGATGGCTTTAAATATGTTTTTAGTGAAACAGAAAGCACATTAGTTTCTCATAGTTACACCTGGAATCAATCCTCAGATTCACATGAATATATTTCAGCATGGCATTTGTCTAAAATAATTGACCCTTTAGGTTCTGAAATTACATTTAGTTACAACACAGCGGGAGATGAACAAACTTTAACTAAAGGAGTGATGTTTCCAATGTTTCAGGCTGGATCGAGAATTGATATATATAAAGACTGCGGCAATAATAATTGTGAATATCCAACGGATGCTCCTTCAGTGTATATAACAACAAAAGGCAAGAAAGAAATTTCAAGTATAATTTCGGATTGCGGTCGTATTGCTTTTATTGCTGATCAAAATAACCATCGTTTGGATGAATATTTAAGTGTTGGTTCAACTCAGAATAATTTCTATGCTTTAAGATATATCGAACAATATGATGTCAATAATATTTGTAATAAAAAATTTGAATTTAACTTTGATTATTTCGGAAATCCATCTCAATTCGGATCTTGGCCAAGCCAACATTTACGATTACTAAACTTTAAACAACTCCCAACAGATAATTCACAAACTCAATTGATCTATACTTTTAATTATGAAACCTTCGATAATTCTATTTCAAATGCAGATCGTTATTGGCTTCTAGATAAATGGGGATTTTTCAATAATGATAATTCAGGCACTTCGGTGTCTAACACATGCACTAATTCATGTATTCAAATGCCAATAGGTCGGACCTCATTAATTTTAAAAGAGCCTGGATTTACGGACGGATCTGATCGGCTACCATCATTAGCTTACACTAAGGAAGGAGTTTTAAATAAGATTACAACTCCATCAGGAGCAGAAATAAACTATGAATTTGAATTAAATAATTATTTTAATTCAGCTACGAATCAAAATGAGAATTGGGGTGGCCTTAGAATTAAGCGTGTAATAGAAAAACCGAATGGTTCAAATAGTGTCAAGCAAACAATAAAGGAATATAAATATACCAAGGAAGGCTTTCCTTCACAATCAAGTGGAGAAATAATCCCATTAAGAAGACAATGGGATCATTCTGAATATTATAATGCTAATGGGAGCCTTATAGGAAATTATTTGTCGCGATATTCAAATGCCAACAGGGACAATGGAAAGGATTTTATACATTACACACATGTTGAAGAAGTGACTCCAGGAAATGGAAAAAAAACGTTTGATTTCACTGGCTTTACTTCAAATCCTGATATACCCTCTGAAAAGTGGAATTTTATTGCTAACCCTCTTTTATGGACTCAATACTTTTCAGATAAAGACAATGACGCCGGCGCACCTAATACGGACCAATCATTTTTAAGAGGTTTATTATTAAAAGAAAAAACTTACATGGAACCACCTAATGGGTTTAATGGAAGCATTGATGAATTAAAAACCCAGGAAACTAATTATGAATATGAATACCACCCCTCAGGATTTAATGCCACAAACATTTTAGCATCCAGAATAAACTGTGATCAAAAGCTATATCAAACAGGAAGCAATGTAAACTGCGTAAAATCCTTTAACATCGAATATTACTACCATAGTACTAATTGGATATATTTAAAAAATATTTCAACTAAATTATTTGCCCAAAATGGAAATATTTATAACTCAAATAAATTTCAAATTAATGAAACTAAATACATCTACAACCCAAACCATCCTACTCAGATTACAAAAATAATAGTAAAAAATTCAGACAACAAAATTACCTCTACTAATTACGTTTATCCCTCTGATTTTATTGACAATTTGAACTTGCCAGTAAATTCTGATCAAGCCTGGGCTTTTAGAAAGATGGTAGAATCAAATCAAATTAACATACCAATTGAGACATACGTTTGTGATGAAACAGATCCATTACACCCACTTACTATTAAAAGTTTGTATATTCAATACCACGATTATGGAAATTCAGTTTGGAATAAGCCAATGTATTTACCTGAAAAAATATTTATCAATAGATATAAAGTTCCAAGTCCTAATTTATCTCCTGTTCATTTTTTAAGTAATGGCAATTCAATTAGTTTAATTTCAGATAATAACTACAAACTTGAATACTTGTACGATGAATATGATACTTATGGGCACTTGATAAGAGAACATAGTAACAAGAGTACCGTAAAGTCGCATTTATGGGGTTATCCGAACAGCATTCTCCCTGTAGCAGACTTTTATAGCAATAAAAGTGAAAATAAAATTTCATTAGCAGGTTGCCTCTATTCAAATATAGGAAATGAATGCAGCTATGTTGGTTTTGAAAGCACTTTACATCCGAATGAATATGATTTTTGGGATTATATAATTAATCCAAGCAGAACCTTAGTTACAAGCAGTGATGCACACACCGGACTAAATAGTCAAATGATATTGCAAGCTGCAAATCAGACTCCTTATGTCAACCCAACACCTGGAAGTACAACAAATTTAGCAAACATGCGAGTTGCACAATATTCATTTAGTGCTGCCAGAGCTTTTCTTCCGGATGATCAGACAAGAACGTACAGTTTTAGTGCCTGGATAAAGACATCAACTAACTATACAGGTAATCAAGCCTGGATTGTAATGGACGTACAACACAAAGATGGAACTGAAATAATAAACGCCTTAAATAACAACGTTGGATACCATTATTTCGCTATTCCGAATTCAACATCAAATTGGAGTAAGTTTCAAGTCTCTGTAAATCTGGAAGAATTTAGAAATCAGTATGCTTCCTTATTATCAGCAAATGATGATAAATTAATATTGCTCTGTTATATAGTAAACTATGACCAAACAAATTATAATTATGTTTTAGTAGATGATATTAGATTTAATTCCGTTGAAGGACAAGGTGCTACTTACACGTATGAAAAATCTTATCAAAATTCTTCAGTTTCTGATATAAATAGCATTCCTACTTATTTTTATTACGATGGCTTCAACAGATTAGAAGCATCTGAAAATTTTAAAAAAGAAGTGCTCTCCTATTCTCAATATTACATTAATAATATTTTCAGTTTAACTTCACCTAACTTTGAAAAGAATTTCGTTCCTCTAACTCCTATTACATTAAGCGACATTCGAACAGGAAACTATAATAGTAATAATGTAATTGTTTCCACAAGGTATTTTGACGGATTAAATAGGGTATTGCAAAGTAATTTTTCTGATTACTATTCTGATCAATCGGGTAATAAGTATGATTTAATCCAACCGTATGTATATGACGAATACGGGAGAAATCAAATTAACTATCTTCATTATGCAAATTCCTATTCCGGGAATTACGATCAAAGTTTTCTTAGCAACCAATCATCCTTTTATTCAAACGGAGATAAAATTGCACACGACGTAAAGCCCTATTCAGAAATTATTTTTGAACAGTCCATTTCTTCAGCAATAAAAGAAATATCTCCTCCGGGAAACAATTGGAGTTTCTCAACTCACCATACAATAAAGAAATCCTTTAGCTTTAATGATAATAACGAGGTTAAGTTTTGGAAAATTAACAGAAATAGCAGCAATGATTATTCCGGTGCTTCTGTTTTAGGAACCTATCAGGAAAATACTTTATTAAAGAATATTTACACAGATGAAGAGAATCATACTTCGTATGAATTTTTCGATTTTCAGGGTAAATTAATTTGTAAAAAAATTACAGCTTATACCAATAGCAATGACGAAACTTTTGATTTCACAGACGGCCACAATATAAATGCCGGCGGATCTGAAAAACTATATTGCTTTTACTATGTTTATGATGAATTCAACCAATTAGTTTATACTATTTCTATTCAAAATGATTTAAATCCTTTAATAACATCATTCATCGATAATACAGGATTAACTGACGCGGTATTTAAAGGTCGAATAGAAGCGACTCATTTTGACTTGTATGGAAGAGTAATAGCAAAACACGTTTGTGATGGAGATTGGGACTATTATGCATATAACGCTGACGGAAAACCTGTCTTATTTCAAAATGCTAAATTAAGAGTTTCAAAAGATTGGTTTGTTAATAAATTTGATGACCTAGGGAGAATATGTTTAACCGGGATCAAAAATCTTGGAAATTTAAGTTTAAATTCTATTCAGGCAAATATTGATAATGATCTTTGCACCTTTGTAAAATCGACCTCAACTGATCCTTCCGGCTATACAATTAGTAATACATATCCAATCACCATTGATAAAATTCTATCTTCCAATTATTACGATAAATATAATGCTTCCGACCCTACTTTAGCAGGAAGAAATTATTCACCTTTTGATGCCTTAGATCCATCAGCAAGATCAGAATATTTAACAGGTAAATTAACCGGAACGAAAATAAATATTTTACAATCTGCAAATTATTTATCCGCTGCAAATTTTTATGACGATTACGGTCGGTTAATTCAACAACACAAACAGAATTTTATTGATTACCCCAATAGTTGGGATGTTTTTAATATTCAACAATCATTTAATGGCAGAGTAAACAAAACAATACAAAGGCATTCAGCCTTTAATACGATTACAGAAATTAAAACAAGAAATCTTTATGATAGGATAGGCAGGTTAACAGATATTTTTAAACAAGTAAACAGTGAGCCAGAAGTACATCTCGTAAAAAACGAATACAATAGTTTAGGTCAACTTACTCGTAAAACTTTACATGATCAGACAGTTGGGCTCAGACCATTTTTACAAGGTATCGATTTCCGGTATAACATCAGGGGTTGGCTAACGAGTATTAATAATTCCATTTTAGCAAACGATGGGCAATTAAATTTTGACGACAACGATGTGTTTGGAGAACAGATCTATTACGAATCTCCTGTAATTTCAAATTCGAATTTTAATTGCCTGCCATATTATAACGGAAATATTTCACAAATAACCTGGAGAACCAAGCCTGTTTCCGGTCTTGTAAATTTCAATATTCGCCCTATTCATTCTTACACTTACCGCTATGATGATTTCGGAAGATTAGTTGCAGGCTATTATGCAACAAACTCCGGCTCTAATCCTATTGCATTTGATCAAAACATAAACACCTACCTGGAAAAAGAAAAGTATGATGTACGTGGTAATATTAAAACACTTTTGCGAAATAGTGAGAAAGGTAGTCCAATTGATGATCTTTCCTACAATTATTTAGCAAATTCAAACAAGTTAAACGCTATTGAAGACAATGTTTCCGGAAGCCCTGAAGTAAACGACTATCATAATAATGTCACTATTCCCAATGAATATGCTTTTGATGCAGCCGGAAATTTAATTTTGGATCATAATAAAAATCTTTACGTATCTTATAATTTTTTGAACTTACCGGATGTAATTTCAGGTCAGAGTACCCTTCAGAACACATACGATGCTTCAGGAAACAAACTGGCATCGACTATTGACGGTGTATTACATAATTATGTAAACGGAATTGAGTATGAAGGGAACAATTTAAAATTCATAAATACAGAAAACGGTCGTATCAGAAAATCAAATAATTATTCTTTAACACCTATTGATTACATTTATGATTATTTTGTAAAAGATCATTTGGGTAACATCAGAGTAGTCTTAACAACAGGTCCACAGGTAGACAATTATTTTGCAACG
>JAYURB010000144.1:0-10638 GCA_043756425.1 Bacteroidota bacterium | reverse complement strand
CCGGGAAGAAGAAATGAAGGGGATTCAACTCTCTTAAGTGTTTGCACGGAGTTAGACAAGCTGGTGCCGGGATCATAAACAGCTCCACAATCTCCTGTTGGACAAATGGTCCCTAATATTGCATTAGGAGAATTCGGAACATTGCCAATGTGCAAGGTTCTATCAGCAATGACAGGATTAATGTGGCAGCCGGGAGAAGCACAAAATCCGGGACCGGTGCCAGGTTCAGTAGCACTGATGTACCATTCATTGGCAGCAGAATCATTCACCCCCAGTAACGTAACAGTCCAGAGACCATTAACGCTAATGAATCCATCTGCTAAATTTCCCTGTTCACAAAAAGTAACAGGAGGATCATCAAAAGTTTCCTGAAAAACAATTGTTGATTGTGCCTTAACAGTAACTGTCATGGCAATAATACTGCATACTGTTAGAAAGAGTAGTAATCGATAAATCATAATTTAGCTCTTTATAAAAACCTTACGTTTTTAAAAGCGAAACAAAATACAACTATTTTGGAATAACAAAATAAATCAATTTTTGAATTGTTCAACAAACCTATAAAGATTAAAGTTAGACTTTTGAGCCTCTTTTTCGAGTATTTTTCGAATTTCCGGCCTTCCTAATCCATTCATCCTTTTATTGCTAATCAAACGAAACGCTTTTTCAACAAGCAGAAAAACCTTTTTTTCGTTGAAGTTCTTTGAAATTCTATGTCGCAGGATAATGTCGTAAAGTTCATTAATCCCTTCACCGCTAGTTGCCACAGTGTTAAGTACGGGGACTTCCCAACCGGAGTCAGACTTTTGCGTCAATATTTTTTTAAGGTTATTTGCAAACAGGGCAGCTCCTTCCCTGTCTGATTTGTTGACAAGAAAAATATCGGCAATTTCCATAATACCCGATTTAAGTGCCTGAATATCATCCCCCGATTCAGGAACTAAAATTACAACTGTCGTATCAGCAAGGCCTGCAATTTCAACTTCTGATTGTCCAACTCCTACAGTTTCAATTACAATGAAGTCGAAATCAGCTGCTCTTAATAGGTCGCACACCTCAATTATTTTCTCTGTTAGTCCGCCAAGGGAACCTCTGGTTGCCATTGAGCGAATAAAAATATTATCGTTGTTAAAATGCTCTGCCATTCGCAAGCGATCGCCGAGAAGGGAACCAAGGTTAAAGGGAGAAGTCGGATCGATAGCAACTATAGCAGCTTTTTTATTTTCACTTATGATTTTCCGTAAGAAAGCATTGATGAGTGTACTTTTTCCGGCACCCGGAGGACCTGTAAACCCAATAACAGGAATGTCTTTAGCGTTTATGGATTTTAATAATTCTTCAGATCCATCCAATTCATTTTCCACAATAGAAATAGCACGAGCCAGGGACTTTCGATCACCCCGGACAAGAGCTTTTACCAGGGAAGTTATATTTTCAGTTAAATTCGTCAAAGCATTGAGTTGCGGCAAAGAAACAAGAAAGAGAACGCTCTTCAAAAGGGTAATGAGAAATATACCTAACTTGCAGGCGTTGATAAGTTATGATTAAACTTTCTGTCGCTATTATCACATTTAATGAGGAGCGCAATATAAGCCGCTGCCTTGAATCTTTATCAGGAATAGCTGATGAAATTATAATAGCAGATTCCGGTTCGACCGATAGAACTGCCGACATCTGTAAAAAATTTAATGCCAGAGTTGTACACCATCCATTCAAAGGACATATAGAGCAGAAGAATTTTGCATTAAGTCAGTGTACCAATGATTATGTACTTTCTTTGGATGCCGACGAAGCCCTTTCACCTGAATTAAAAAAATCCATTCTAAATATTAAAGAAAGTTGGATAAAAGATGGTTACTCTTTTAACCGATTAACCAATTACTGTGGGAAATGGATAAAGCATTGCGGCTGGTATCCTGATGAAAAGCTCAGACTCTTTAAAAAAAATAAAGGCCAATGGGCAGGAACAAATCCACACGATCAATTTATAATGAATGAAGGCGGGAAAACAGAAAAACTTTCCGGAGATCTTTTGCATTATTCATATTATTCCATAAAAGAACATTTAGATCAGGTAAACAGATTTACAGAAATAGGTTCTGAAAGTGCTTTCAAACAGGGGAAACGATCGAACCTTGCTTTGATTCTTATTAAGCCATGTATTCGTTTTATTCGTGATTATATTTTTCATCTTGGTTTTTTAGACGGTTATTATGGATTTGTAATCTGTAAAATTTCCTCTCATGCCACTTTTATAAAGTACGTTAAGCTTTACGAGCTTATGAAAAAAAAGCAAGGACATTGACCGCACAAACAATTCGGAAAATAATAATAAGCCGCACCGATGCCATCGGCGATGTTGTCTTAACCTTGCCTTTGGCGGCATTACTTAAGAAATTTTTAGGCAACGATATAAAAATAATTTTTTTCGGCAGAAAATATACCCAACCGGTTATTCATTGCTGCGAAGCTGTTGATGAATTTCTCGATTACGATATTTTTCAATCGTGCTCCGATGCAGAAAAAACAGAATATATTAAAAATTGCGGAGCTGATGTTATCCTGCATGTTTTCCCAAGAAAAGAAATAGCCTCAACCGCTCGAAAAGCAGGAATTCCTTTGAGGATAGGTACTACCAACAGGCTTTATCATTGGTGGACCTGCAATAAACTGGTACGATTAAGCAGAAAAAACTCTCCAATGCATGAAGCAGAATTGAACACCTTTTTGTTGAAGGGATTTGGACATAAAGAAAAACATTTATTGGCAGAACTTTCTGCTTTATACAGTCTGACACGCATTCCTACATTGGACAAAAATATTTCATTGCAACTTGCTCCGAATCTTTTCAAACTTGTCATTCATCCTAAGTCAAATGCCAGTGCTCGCGAATGGAGTTTAGAAAATTACAGTTCTCTAATCGGGCGATTGAATAATAATAATTTGCAAGTTATTATCACCGGCGGCCAGGGTGAAAAAATTATTTTAGATGAATGGATAAAAACTTTACCTGCAAGTACCATTAATCTTGCAGGGAAACTTTCGCTCGACCAGCTAATCGCTTTGCTTAATAGCGTTGACGGAATTGTTGCAGCAAGTACCGGTCCGCTTCACATTGCAGCAGCGCTTGGAAAATATGCATTAGGCATCTACCCTCCTATCCGTCCCATGGATCCCGGTCGATGGGCTCCTTTAGGATTGCATGCAGAATATCTTGTGAAACAAAAACAATGTTCCGATTGTAGAAATTCTCCATCATCCTGTCATTGTATTAATGAAATTACCTCCAATGAAGTTGAGGCAGTTATTCTAAAATGGTTGTAATTGAAATTAATCTTTAAGTGGCCGGGAAAATAGCAATACAGAAAAAAATAAAGCAACAAAGGTAGCTCCCGCTTGTGTTTCCAGTGTATCTTCAGAAAACATGGAAAAAAGAGTAATCATGAAAAACACGGAAAAAAGAAATCCCACTTGTCGGCGGAAATGAAACATTGGGTAAAAGAATGCACTAAGGAAATAGATTAATCCCGGAATACCGAAAGCAACAAGTATGGCTAAGTATTGATTGTGAGCCCTGAGTCTGTGTTTTTCATCGAGTGAACTTTTCATGGATATGTATTGATCCCGGTAGGCATGGGGCATGTCACCTGTTCCAACACCTATAAAAATATTATCAGAAGCTATACCAATAGCAGCTTTCCAGAACTCAAAACGTTGCGTTACGGAATGCCCGCTGGGATTTCCTCCTTTGATGAATTGATCGAACTCCCACATTATCTGCAGAAACCTGGCCCGTATACTGGAAATTTCCTGATAATTTACATTGGCGATTCCACGTTCGATTGATTTCCGTTCTTTCAGGGTCAACATGCCAACTCCTTCTGCATCTTTCCGCAAACCTTTGCTTGCAAGGAATCGAATGAGGGTAAACTTCAAGGGCTGATTTCTTTCGTCCAGAGAATCAAATGGAATACTGCTAAGTTTGTTCCAACTGGTGCGCATTTCATCATCACATACATAAACCCAAACAGGGTATCCGTTTTCATAAAGAGGTTCTTCCAGATTAAAAAAATAGTAATTCCCTAAGGCTGTTTTTTCAGTTATAGTAATCGGATAAGGATGATTGTGATAAAAATCACGCACAAATTTCTGAAGGATTAGAATAAATACCAGCGGTAAAACCAATACAGAAGCTGATAAAATAATTTTTGATTTTGGACTTACGGAAGTGTAAATATGGTACAGCAACAATAACAATCCGGTAAGCGAAAATATGAGCAGTCCGGTTACGGATTCAACGATAACTAAAAATAAAATAAACCAAACGACTAGTATTAAAGCAAGAAGCTTAAAATGTAGCTTAATTTCCTTACGATTATAGAAGGTCAACCATAAAACCGAATACGCTGACAAGCATACAAAAAGTGAAAAGCGAATGTGCGAAATATTGAAAATAAAAATGTCCCGTATGTCATAAATATTCCTTTCAATTATTCCTGCCAGTACAGCCATGGAAATCAGTGATGCACAAAATACGGAAGCTATAAAAACATACAGTATCCATCGGAAGCGGTTGATTGAAAGAGGTTTGTTGCCTGCGACAATAAGAGGAATAAGTAAAAGGGGCAGTTTGATTCTGCAATCCTTTATTCCTTCCTGCATATCTTCAGTCCATAGTAAGCCAATACAATGCATCAGCCAGATGCCGGCCAGAAGCAAAGCAGCCTTATTGGCAAAAAATCTCTGTAGTTTATCTTTAACTTCGCCCTCCAGTAAGAAAGCACCTAAGAGAATAAACTGAGACAAACTGGTAACGAAAAGTGAAACAGGAAGTGCTGCAACTAAAAGTAGTAATCCGGTAAAATAAATATAATTTTTTTTAAGGATTTTCCGGTCGACCATACTGCTATTGCATCTTAATAAATTTCCGGAATAAATTATTTTTTAATTGTTTCCGTTTTGATGGCCTCCCCTTTTACAGGACTCTTCAATATTTCAGCATAATGAATACTATCGCTTAATACTTCTACTGCTTTATCAAGTTCCGGGTCGTGTGTAAGTGCTTGCCTAATTTTTCCGGGCTGGTAAAAATAACGACCGGCAAGTTCTTCTTCCAGCAAGGATAAAATCTCGTCCTTGTTTTTAACGACATCCTCGAGTTTGTTATGACTAAGTTTCGCTTTAAGCGATTCCCAATCATTTTTTAGCGCTGCATAATAATTTTCATCCTCAGCATTTTTCTTTAAATCGTCGAGAGAACCTTCACTTTTTGTTGTAAAATCATATTCTTTATCAGCAATAAAATTTCTGAAATCAGCAAAGTCATTATCCGTAAGTTCAATAATTCCGGATTTCGGGGCTTCCGGATTTTTTCGGAAATACATTGTAGCGAAATCAAAAATTAAATTTTTGGATACGAGACTGGCTGAAATATTACTTAACTTTCTTGGTGAAGTAATAACATCAGGCAAAACTCCACCGCCATCGTAAACAATTCTACCGGCTTTTGTTTTGAATGGTTTGACAAGAGAATCGGGAACCTTGCCCACGCTTCCATCTTCATTTCTATGTGTATAATCCAGTGCCTGAATGCATCTTCCGCTTGGAACATAATATTTAGCGGTGGTCAACTTCAACTGCGTATTGTATGAAAGCGAATGCGTATTTTGAACCAACCCTTTACCAAATGTACGTTGTCCAACAATAACAGCGCGGTCGAAATCTTGCAGGGAACCGGAAACGATTTCAGAAGCAGAAGCAGAAGAGCTATTAACAAGAATTGCCATAGGAATTTTAGTATCCACCGGCTCATTAATTGCTTTATATGTTCTGTTGTTTTCCCGTATTTTTCCTCTGGTACTTACAATTTCCAGTCCTTTATCGACAAAAATATTGGATATATTGACTGCTTGATTCAATAAGCCACCCGGATTTCCTCGTATATCCAAAACTACACCGTTTAATTTTCCGTTTGTCTCTAATTCTTTCAATGCATTACCAACTTCTTTACTCGCCTGTTCCGTAAAATTATTGAGTTTGATGTAACCAATTCCCTCCCGTACCAAACCAAAGTAAGGGACGCTCTTAACTTTTATTTCTTCGCGTGTTAGAATTTTCTCAAAGGGCTTGCTTTTATCTCTTTGAACAAGCAGTTTTACACCTGTGCCCGGAGTTCCTTTAAGTAAGCGGCTAACATCGTCAGTTCTCTTACCTCTGGCATCTACACCATCGATTTTCAAAATTACGTCGCCGGCGATCAGGCCATTTTTCTGAGCCGGATATCCTTCGTAAGGTTCGCTGACTACTACAAAATCGCCCATTTGTTTAATGACTGCGCCAATACCGCCGTATTGACCTGTTGTTATAAAACGATAATCATCCTTTTCAGATTCAGGAATAAAATTTGTGTAGGGATCGAGGCTATTCAACATTTCATCGATTCCTTTTTTTATCAATTTATTCGAGTCAATAGAATCGACATAGTAAATATTTATTTCCCGGAACAGCGATGTAAAAATGTCGAGCTCCTTGGAAAACTCAAAATATTTATCGGTAAAAGCAAAAGTGAAAAAAGAAAAAAGAAAAACCGAAAAAACAATAATTGCGGTTTTAAAACGGTAGTAAATTTTTTTTAGGTTCATATTATATAGCTTAGGGAAGCGGGTCGTATCCGTGCCCACCCCAGGGATGGCAGCGCAATATCCGTTTCATGGAATAATACATGCCTTTAAACAAGCCATATTTAGTAAAAGCCTGAATAGCATATTGTGAACATGTCGGTTCGAAGCGGCAGTTAACGCCTAGAAACGGAGAAATGGATAATTGATAGAAACGAATGATTCCTGTCAATATCCTAACAATAATTTTTTTTAATTTCTTCAGCAAGATTTGTAAAAATATTTTTCAGTCTGCGTTCTGTTTCAATATAGGATAGTTTTTCTTTTCCCGTAAACACAAAAAGCAAAGCGAATTGTAAAGTGTCCCTTACTTTTAACGTATAAAGGAATGATTTATTTTTCCGATAGGCTTCGCGCAAACGACGTTTTATAAGGTTTCTATCGGTAGCACTTTTGAAATTTCTTTTTGGTACTGTAAATGTGGCCTGAAAAGGAACACTATGAGGAAGAACGGCAGGCAACCAAATAAGCCGAAGAGGGAAATCATTAATATTTTTCCCTTTACCGGCAAGTTCCTGGATAATTTTTCTGCTACAGAGCCTTTCATTTTTTCTGAAAGTCTGTCGAAGCAGGGATACAGAAACGGACATTTTACTTATTTGCTTTCTTGATGTAATGTTCAAGAGCCATGGTCATTGATGGAGCTGCGGGAACGGGAGCCTGAATGTCAAGTTTTAAGCCTGCATCGAGCACAGCCTGTGCTGTTGTTGGCCCAAAGGCTGCAATTCTGGTATTGTTTTGTTTGAATTTTGGGAAGTTCTTTAAAAGCGAAGTTATTCCGGAAGGACTAAAAAAAACAAGGACATCATAATTTACATTGGCCAGATCGGAAAGGTCGCTGGCAACAGTTTTGTAAATTACTGCTTTAGTATAATCGATGTTATGAGCATCAAGGGTTTCGAAAATTTCCTGTTTGTGAATATCTGTACAGGGAACAAGAAATTTTTCCTTTTTATGTTTTTTTATCAAGTCCATCAAATCTGCAATAGTTTGTTTGCCAAAGAAAATTTTTCTTTTTCTGTAGACAACAAATTTTTGGAGATAATAGGCTGTTGATTCTGAAACACAAAAGTATTTCATGGATTCCGGCACTGTAACCCGCATTTCATTGCAGATGCGAAAAAAATTATCCGCTGCATTGCGGCTTGTTAATATTACAGCTGTATGATCCGCTATATTAACCTTGTCCTTCCTGAAGTCCTTAGCAGTAATCGGCTCAACCTGTATAAAGGGTCGAAAATCAATCTTTACACTGAACTTTTTTGAAAGATCAAAATAAGGTGATTTTTCTGTTTCTGGCTTAGGCTGTGTTACAAGGATACTTTTAACCTTTAAAGTCATGCAGAGATTTCCGTTTCGTTAGCAATATCGGACCAAAGGGGTCATTGAACGATAATCCGTATCAAAACCATCAAGGGTGCTATTTCAAGGGTGCAAAGATATAAAAATAAATAGAGCGGAGAGAAAGATGATGACCCAAATCCAATTTGAATTCCCCTGAAAATTCTCCATCCAAAAGCAGCGGCAATCAGGATAAATGAAACATATAAAAGACCGGAAAAATGAACTGATCCATTAAAAGCAAGAAGGCAAATAAATGGCAATAAGGCAATTCCGAGAATATTGTTGATCAGGAAAATATTAAAGATGTACATGGATATTTCCTTTTCCTGTTCAAAAAGCCAACCGCAAATTTTCAGGACGAGATATTTTAATGCATAAATAGCTGAAACTACGATTACAAAAAAAATAAATCGTGCAAATCCGGTATCAAGACTTCCAAGTGTCCAGTGATATTGTATGCTGAGCAGGTAAATAAATAAAGCTGCTATAAGATTGAAAACAATACTCAGATAAACCGAAATCCGTTGAAAAAAAATGTTTTCATCACGCACAATTTGGTTAGTAAGATTGGTATTTAAAAATGCTTTTATAAGCTGTTGGAAATACCTATTGTAAAAAAATTTTATCCAGGCAAAAAAAGCCAGAATTAATAATAGAACAGGAAAGATCCAGTCTGCAGTGTAATTGTTTCTGAGAACTGGTTCTTTATGTGTTAGAGATAATTCATTGCCGTGGTAAAGAATTACATATTTATTTGATACTCCGGCTTCTTTTTCTTTAGTGTTTTGCAAAAAAATACTTGCTCCTTCAGTTTCGTTTGCCCCAAAAAGAAAGGTATTCCCTGAAGTGTCTAATAATGAAGTAAGAAAGGGATAATTCATATTGTGCAACAACAGGCTTAACTATTATTCGACATGGAAAGTTACGGTTTATATTTTTTTGAAAAAAATTACCTTTTATGGCGAATTTGGAGGTTTTTTGCATCCTTTCATCAGACTTAATTTTTACTATTTATAATCCGGAACTGATTTTCTTAGAAATCCATTGAAAACACATCGGGTAGATTAATAAAATCCAACCGAGTTACTTTAGGATATACTAAAAATAGTATTTCTTTTAAAGCGGAACTCTGAGTTTAATTAATCCTCGCTCACCGGCACCTTTAAGTCCACTTCACCGGCACTTTCTGTGAGCACATAAGGAATACCACCAATAACACGTTTTCCAATATTAATATCCCAGCCTGTCATTAAGATAAAATATTTTCCTCTTTTCAATCCTTCCAGATGAATGTGATCTTCTCCGGAATCACCGGGAATTAGGAGGTCGTAATTTGATGAGAGCAAACCGGGAGACTCGGTTGCATTAAATTTAACATAAGCAGTATCCATATAACCCAGACTGTCACCATTAATAATAGTATCGGAGTGATGCACAGCATATGCAACAATTGTGGTATTCCCACCTGCGCCGGCATACTCACAGGTTCCATCGTCTTCTTCAGCTTTGGGATCAAAGTTAATGGAAACCGGATCCATACAGCCATTAACCTTATCTTTTTTACACGATGAGAAGGACAATATAACTAAGATAAAACCACTTAAAATAATTGCTGTTTTTTTCATAAAATAATTTAAAACACATCGATAATTATATCCAACAAAGATAATTACTTAACGGCTGATTTTTATAACATTTACTGAAAACATTACAATTTAATGAAGTATTAATTTGTACGCTGTCTATTCAGCCTTTTTTTCTGATCTCCCATTCTCCTTGCCGAATGGGAACATTCTGGAGATAATAAAACTTAATTTAATTCCTCCCTTTCCCCAACTGTCAACTGTATTAACCAGGTAATCGTTTTCAAGCATTCCTGAAGCATTTGAAAACATTAAAGAAAAAACATGTCCGCCGGTTTCTACTTCAAAACCAAGCCCTAAAGCATCGTAATGGGGAAGTGCAAGAAAATCTCTTCCGAAAGTATGTGAGTAATCAGCAATAAAAGAAGAACTTCGGGTAAACTTATATCTGAAACCTCCTGAAAGGTTATAGGTGTTGTTTTCATCGTCGGCGTTTACGAAGTTCCGGTGAATCAGACCGGAAGAAAGTACGAGTGAAAAATTTTTTGAAAATTTTCTGGCCAAAATTAGCTGAGCGCAATAGGTAATTCTATAAATATCTTTTTGGAAAATGGAGTTATCTTTAATGGAATAGGTTGAATTACCAAAAAGTGTAAGGGCAAATGGAAAGTGATTGTCTGTTGTTTGTTCAAACACCCTGTATTTTACAAGCCCTTCGAAGTTCTCATTTCTTTTCGCTCTACTGACGCCTACCATAAGCTTATCAGAGATCCCATAGTGAAAAGCAATACGAATATCAGCCGATTGATCGAAGCCATAAAAATTATGGATACCGCCACCGCTTTCTTTACCAATGTTTCCGAAAAGGTGGCTGATGCGGAAATCCAGGTTCTTCTTTCTTACTGTTTCATTCGTTTCAATATTAATTATTTTATCTCCTTTGAAAGTGGCAATAACGTTTTCCCTGTGATTAATCACCATCGATTGCAGGGTTTTAAGTAAATCGTCCTGCGCAAAACACCAAATATTATTTG
>JAYURB010000143.1:0-4277 GCA_043756425.1 Bacteroidota bacterium | reverse complement strand
TTGCCCTAATTGATTAAAATGTTGAACTAAAAAACGATTTGTTATTTTGCTAAATTAAAATGAAAATTGATACATCGTTCTTTAATATTAACGAGTTGTAAACATCCAAAAATAATTGCAAAAGTATTTATGGACATGGTGTCCTGTAGTATCAAAAACTCTGTTAATTTGGTTTTATCCATGATATTTACGTTTGAATTTCAAATTGGTGAATTTGAAATATCATTTCCTTTTGCAACGTTAATTTAATGTTAAAATAAAATCCTTAAAATATAGTAAATGGAAAATTGGAAGTCACAAATTGTGACTTCCAATATGGAGAAAATGGGATGACGAAATTTGCCTAATGGTTTTACTGAACAAGGAGTTGTAGTGTTGTCAAGCATTCTTAATAGTCCAACCGCAATCGATGTAAATATTTAGATCATTCGCATTTTCAATCGATTAATTGAAAATACCCTTTCCATTTGACAACAGTATTCCTGCTAATCGCCCTACGATTTTACCCTTTGACAAAATAACCTGCCAAACATTAAACTATCATTAATTACTTTGATTAATTATAAAAAAACTTTTTCGAATAGTGTAAACAATACAAATCCATTTTAAACCTGATGTTATGAAGCGACAATTAATAAACTGGTTCATCACTATCATATTTATTGAAGTGAGTTTTTTCTACGCTTTTTTTTACCTTATTGCTTTACAAAATGTACCCCTTACGTGGGATGAAGTAGATTACGCAAATGCTGTTCGACAGGGAGTCGCAGCAAATATGAAAGAAAAGGGAAGTATGCATCTTACAGAATTTTATCAATTCTCCAAAGCAAAAAAGAATCATGATGTCGCTGCCCTCCACAAACTTGCGGAAAAACTTCCGGCGGAAAAAAAAGATCCATTCAACCTGCGACACCTGCATCCACCCACACCGATTTTATACTGGTCAGCCTTCACTAAACTGATAGGGGGAAATCTTACTTTCGCATACCGAATGTCAAATATTTTACTGGCATGGTTAGTCGTTGTTACAATCTTTTTATCCCTTTGGATTGCCGGTAAAACTAAATCTTCACATTTATTTTATGCCGGCGTATTGTCTGTTCTCCTGTTCAGTTCTTTTGTAGTACTTCAGGCCTTTAGTGTAATCAACTTTCACACCTTTCATTTAATAGCCTGCATTTTATTCTGTGGAATTTGGATTAGGTTCCTGGAAAAACCGGAAAAGAAAAATGAAGCATTACTTGGTTTTGGACTGGCATTTCTTTTCTGCACATTAGAGATGAGCTTTGTGATTTTTGGCGCTGCTCTTTTGAGTTTGCTGCTTAGCGAAAAGCGAAAAATTCTTCTAGACTTCAAAATGCTTTTTAGGGTAATCGCCTGGTTTTTTGGATTCCTCTTAATCTTATGGCCCGGTGCATTCTTAACAGGAGGACCCGTAAAATCATTTGCCAATTATTTTTACCGGATTTTCCTTTACAATAACGATGAATACGTAAAAGTTAATTACCTGCAAAACTGGATTGATCTTTCTATTAAAAATCCATTTTATTTTATTTTCATCATTCTTGCTTTTTCCGTACTTCTTTTTCAATTCAAAAAAATTAATCCAATTAATAAAACCATACTTATTATCGGCACAGTATATTCAATTGTGATCACACCTTTCATGCTTAATTCCTCGTATATCGTTCCCGGACTTGGCATTATAGGATTTGGTGCAATGATTTTACTTTCTGATGTTACAAAAACAAATAGCAACCTTTGGATATCCAAAAGCCTTCAACCTGTTTCTTTGTTTCTGTGCCTTGTTTCACTTTCAGTTTTTTATTTTCAAACTGATTTTAATGAAAGAGAAAATAAAATGGATAAGATAGGTCAAAATGAGCGTTCTGACTTGAAAGAAATCAGCAGCTTTGTTTCAGAGGGGAAAATACTTTCCAATGCTGCAGACATTTGCAGTTTTTATGCTCCTGAAGGACGGTTTGTTAGTTTAGAACCAATGTCAAAAGTAAATCCCGGTTTCAATATTCGGGAAAATTATTCTTATAGAAGTCTAAAAACAGAACTTGCCGATAAAAAATATTCTGCCATCGTTATTCTGAAATATATAAATTACACTTCAAAGAAGTTGAAAACGCTGGAAGACCTGGGCTATGTTCGGAAAGATCTGAATACACACATACTTTTTTATCTGCCGAAGTGATAATGAAATTTAATTTTTGTCGTCCCGTTTGTAGATTTTTTCTGCTGCTTTTTTTTTGAGTTTTGAATACTCTGAATTGGTTTATGAAAGCTGATAAGCTAAATATTACAGATTAAAATTCATCCGCACTCAGGTACAGTTTGTGCTAATTTTCTAAAAGGTCTCTGCGAGATGACTGTTAAATTTTTTTCATAGAGAGAGGGAAAGTCCTGCTAAAAGTTTCTTTCTGAACGTGTCATCAAACTATGAAGAGCATCTTTTAGCAATACTTTTCCCTCTCCCCTAATAACAAAACTAAAATGTCATCTCGCAGAGACCTTTTAGAAAATTTGGTACTCCCTTCTTATTGCTCGGCATAGTCTAATGCGAGTAATATCTCAAAGTAATACCTCTTCGTTTTTTTCGCTATCAGACTAGCCCTAACGTATTAGTTTTTCTTCACCAATTTTATCGATTTACTTTTCTCTTCATAACTAATTTGAAAATAGTAAACCCCTAAATTGATTGAGCCTTTGCCTGAATATAAATATGAATTTTGTCCTTCGCCGGCATGAACTATTTCGCTGAAAAGAACCTGTCCCAGTTCATTGATTAGCTGCATTGTCACATCTGCTTCTTTATCCATGGAATATTCAACTTGAAATTCATCTGAAAATGGATTTGGATAAACTTTCTGTATGCTGAATTCTTCAAGACTCGTTTTGTCATTCACAAAAACATGGCGCCACTCGGAATTCTTCGTCGACCCGTCAAAATCTGTTTGCTTTATTCTGTAATATATATCACCTGTATAAGGTGGGTTATCTTCGGCTTGGTAGTTTATCAATTTCGTACTATTTCCGCTTCCGGGAACCTGCTTAATTTCTTCTATGTGTACAAGGTCCGTCGACCGTTGTATTGTAAAATAGTCGTTGTTAATTTCAACTGTAGTACTCCATATCAATTCTATCTCATTTTTCTTATTTCGTTTTATAGAAAAATCCAATAACTCCACTGGTAACGGAGAAGAACTCTTTGAAATGGCAAATGGACCAAAGTTTGAAATCCCCGGTGTTGTTACGGTGTTAGCAGCTGCATTCGATGTTTGCGATGAAAAAGGTGCAAGCCATCCTTTATTTGCTACATAGTAAAGCTGACCAACGAGGGAAGTTTCGCCATTGGCAGGCTCTTCTCCCGGTGCATAGGTAAATGTAACTGTTAAAGTTCCACCGGGTCCTGTTTTATTAATTTGCCAAAACCGATCAACAAGATTAGCGCTATTATCGTTAAAGCTGTTATCCCTGACATGCAAGACAGAATCCGGGGAGATTGGATAAGGCATATTATTTGAAGTTGTACCGTATGTAGATGTTGTTACCACACCAATATTACCTGCTGTAAGATTCAAAGTTAGCGGAATACTGACATCGGATCCTGTTCCAAAAGGAATAATGTGGCTGCCCGTTGTTGTTCCAATATTCCATTTCAGCTTACTTGAGTTCTCAACATTTTCAGATAATAAATAGCCGTTTGTATAAGTTATTGCATTTGCCAATGAATTACTAATCGTCAGTGTGTGCAAGTTAAGATCTATTCTCCCGTTTAATAAATTTAAGTTATTGGAAACAGTCATGTCACTATTCATAGATACTGTTCCCGGTGATTTATTTATTTCCACGTTATAGAAATCAAGATTGCCAAGCCCATCTATAAACTGGTCGTCAACATCCCAAAATATAACCTTGCCATTATCCTTAGTATAGGTGCCGTCGTTATTCCAGTCTCCTTTTATATATATATTTCCATTGTTTTCAGTATTGCCGGAAGCACCCGTAATGAATGAACCTTCCGAAGCCATGGTAGTGCCGGAACTAATGTATAGTATTCCTTTATTGGTCAAATTAACATATCCTATACGGTAGCTGGAATTTTGACTACCTCCATTTGTGCTATGCGTCTCATTTTCGAAACGTGTGCCATTTGTGACGAATTGATTTTTCGTTACCGGGCTTACCAATTCATTTTTTGCTTTTTCTTTAACCGCTACTGCATTTTTAGATTTAAAAAAAGTGGTGAGAAAAAGTGCTGCCCCAAG
>JAYURB010000142.1:0-4292 GCA_043756425.1 Bacteroidota bacterium | reverse complement strand
GATTTATTTACGTACATTTTCCCGAGCTAGTGATAATAGACGAATAAAATTCGTTACAACTTTACATTTCGCGTCGTGGACGAAGTCACGCGCTCAATCTGATGGCAGTACAATTAATAAAGATTCCGTTTCGCGCTTAAGACTTCGCCCAGCAAAGCTTTTTATCGATCGGATAGTTATCGTTCCGAGAGTTATCGTTCCGATAGTTATCGGAATAAAGCCCTACTCAAACGTAAACGAAACCACAAACGTCTTTGCATACAAAGCCTCTAAAGGACTTGCATAGATTGTGTTTTCTCTGAATAGAAGATTCTTTAATCCGTTGTACATTTTTATTTCAGGAGAAAATTTAAAATAGGTCATATAGAAATCAAAGCCGACTCCAATTTCGTAGCCGTAGTCTTTTCTGTTAAGCTTGATTATGTCTTTTTCTTTATTTTTTACTTTTGCCTGTGATACCATGTCAATGCCATATTTAAAACCGGCCAAAACATAAACCCTGTAATTGTTTCTTCTTTTTGATTTGTATTTGAATTCAAAAGGAAATTCAATATAAGAAGATTCTATTTTCTTTCGGGAATTGGATTCAGAAGTGTCGTTGTAAATTATATGGTAAATCAAATTCCTTTGTCCGAAGGAAAGTGTAGGGATAAAGCGAAAATCGAAATATTCTCCAAGCCTGAGGTTTCCTATAATGCCAAGGTTAAGTCCGGAGGCAGCTTCAGCTTCAATGCTGTAAACGGTGTCTCTTATTTTTAAATCGCCAACTCTGTCAATTAAAAATGTTGATGAATTAATTCCCAGTGTAAATCCAAAATGTAATTTCTGCTGATCGTATTTCGGCAGGTTAATAGGTACATTGTCCATTTGGCCCATTACCCAATAGGGCAGGAAAAAAAGAAAAAGCAGAATGGAACTATTTTTCATTAAATAAAACTAGGGATTATTTATTGGCAAGATAAATGGTTGCCACACCGAATGTCAGCGTATGGAAGTGAATATCCTTGTATCCGATATTGGCCAGAATCTTACAAAACTTTTCCCCATAGGGAAATGCTTTTACCGATTCATTCAGATAGGTATACGCTGCAGCATCTTTGGATACTGCTTTTCCGATTTTAGGAGCAATTGCAGATGAATAGAAGGTGTATAGTTTTTTAAAGACAGGGTTCGTAGGTTGTGAAAATTCCAATACCATCAATTTGCCGCCGGGTTTTAGAACACGGAGCATTTCGGATAAACCTATTTCAAGATTCTGGAAATTTCGTACTCCAAAAGCAACGGAAACAGCATCGAATTTATTGTCTTCAAAAATAAGTTGTTCTGAATCTCCTTCGAGAAATTGAATAACTTCATTTAAGCCCCTTTTTTTAATCTTATTTCTTGCAATTTCAAGCATGTCGGTTGAAATATCTACGCCGAAAATTCTTTCAGGATTCAAGCGTGAAATTTCAATGGCAAGATCTCCTGTTCCTGTAGCAATGTCGAGTATCATTTTCGGATTACTTTTCTTCAAATACGAAACAGCTTTGCGTCTCCAGGATCGGTCTATGCCCAACGATAAAAAATGATTTAGAAAATCATAACGCCCGGAAATGTTATTAAACATTCGTGCTATCTGATGTTTTTTATCTTCCGGTGAATCGCCGTAGGGTTTGATGATTGTATTTTTCATTTTATTTTTAGTCGCTTGACTTCCTCCAGCAACTCTTCTTTTACGACAGGTACAACACCGACTTTTTCGCAAACGAGTCCTCCGGCGAGATTGGCAATGGCTGCCATGGTATGTGAATCAGCACCGGCAGCCATGCATAAAGCTGCAACACTTATTACTGTATCACCAGCTCCCGAAACATCGGTGATATTTCTGAAATGAGCCGGAATGATTTCTTCCGTTTTTGCATTCATTATTAGTACGCCGCGATCAGATAATGTAACGAGAGTTTCGCGAATATCGTGTTCGAGAGAAAGCTTTTTTACTGCAGCAACAATTTCTTTAGTGTTATTTTTATCGAGGTCAAGTTTCATCCCTTCACGGAGCTCTTTTAGATTGGGCTTGAATAAATCCACATGCTTGTAATGATTGAAATTTCTCTTTTTGGGATCAACAGCAATCAGAATGTTTTTTTGTCTGGCAAGTTTTGTTACGTGCTCGATAAGTGATTTACTTATTAATCCTTTGTCGTAATCTTCAAAAATGATGATGTGAATTTTTTTCTTATTGATAATGGAATTAATCCTATTTATCATTTGTTTACGTTCTGACGTAGTAATGTCTTCTTCGCGTTCTTCATCGACACGCAGCATCTGGTAATTATTTCCAATGACTCGGGTTTTAACCGTTGTGGGTCTGTCATTGCATTGAAGAAGTCCGTCGGATGGCATATTCATTTGCTGTAACAGATCAAGAAAGTTTCTCCCATTGGAATCGCCGCCTATAACAGCACAGAGAATAGGATTAGCACCCATTGCCTGAACATTTATAGCCACATTGGCAGCACCACCGAGCCGCGCTTCTTTTTTTTGCACAGAAACGATAGGAACGGGAGCTTCGGGAGAAATACGCTCAACCTTTCCCCAAAGATAATTATCAATCATTACATCACCGATAATGAGAACATTCAGTTTCTCAAACGATGCAAACAATTCATTGATATTTTTAGATTTTGCCACAAGAAAATTTTTTAGAAAAGTGAAATCAGGAAAGTTTACTCAATGCTGTCTTAATTCTTTTAATGGCTTCAACAAGCTTATCATCTGCGGCCGCATATGAAAAGCGAACACAATTGCCATCACCAAAAGCCTCACCTGTTACCAAACTCACATGAGCCTGATGGAGCAGATACATGCAAAGTTCGCTTGCATTATTAATTTTTTTTCCTTCAAATGATTTTCCAAAGTATGCACTTACATCGGGAAAAACATAAAATGCTCCTTCCGGTTTATTGATTTTTATTCCGGGAATATCTTTCATTTTATCAAGGACCAGATCGCGTCTTCTGCGAAAGGCTTGCTGCATTTCATACGTCGGCTTCATGTCCATTGTTAAAGCCGCTTCTGCAGCTTTTTGCGCAATGGAACTGGCAGCGGAAGTAAATTGTCCCTGCATTTTATCGCAAGCATCGGCAATAAATTTAGGAGCGCCGATGTAGCCTATTCTCCAGCCGGTCATTGCATAACCTTTGGAAACGCCATTGACAATAATTACCCTGTCTTTTATAAAATCAAATTGTGCTATGCTTTCATGTTGACTCAGGAAATTAATATGCTCGTAAATTTCATCCGAAAGAATAAAAATTCCGGGATGCTTCTTTAGAACTTCTGCAAGAGCAAAAAGTTCATCTTTTGTATAAACAGATCCGGTAGGATTACAAGGCGAAGAGAATATAAACAGCTTCGTACGAGGAGTAATAGCTGCCTCCAGCTGTTTAGGAGAAATTTTAAAATCGGATTCTATCGTTGTTTTTACACCTACCGTTTTTCCTTCAGCAAGTTTTACGATTTCAATATAACTTACCCAGTATGGAAGGGGAATGATAACTTCATCGCCCGGATTAATCAGACTCAGTACAACATTTGCAATACTTTGCTTTGCACCGGTAGAAACAACTACTTGTTCCGGACCATAGTCAAGATTGTTTTCTTTTTTGAATTTAGCTGAAATAGCTTTTCTCAACTCTGCATATCCTGCAATTGGAGGATAAAATGTAAAACCATTATCAATAGCCTTTTTGGCAGCTTCGCAAATGTGAGCCGGAGTTACAAAATCAGGTTCGCCCAGGCTTAGGTTAATAATGTCAATTCCTTTTGAAATAAGCTCTCGGCTTAATTTCGACATGGCTATGGTTTGACTTTCAGCCAGTAAAATAACACGTTTTGATAATGGGGATTGTTCCATAATTGAAGGGTGCAAACGTAGTGGATTCTGAGGAATTTGGCAATTACATAATTTGCTATCCGATAACTATCGGATTCGATAATTAGATAATCCGATAGCTATCGGATAGTTAATTGGGGTGGATACAAAGAATTTTTAAGAAAGTTCCTATAGATGGAAATGATATTTGGAATTTTGATTAAATAGTTTAATATCAATATATTATAATATAAATTTTCTATTTTTTTCACGAAAATTTTTATTAATTAAATGATAGATTCAAATCAAAAATATGCTGATATTTAAATCGATTTATTCCCTGCCAGCTTTTAATTATGGCATGGAATTCGACTATTGATGACTACGGCAATTTTTATGACATATTGTCGTTCACTTAATTCATTTACAATTTATG
>JAYURB010000141.1:0-4293 GCA_043756425.1 Bacteroidota bacterium | reverse complement strand
AAACTTTGCGAACTTTGCGGTAAAATTTTATATGTCAAATTTTTACTGCAAAGTTCGCAAAGAAAAATCGCAAAGTTTCGCAAAGATAGACTTCGACAGTTTTGTGTTTCACATTTGTAGCATTAAGGGTATAAATTATTTTGTGCAGAATAGAGAAAGGCGATTATTTAAGTAATTTAGCTCTTCCATTTTTTTTAGCTTCGTTATTAATATGCTTTAATCAATTAGCTTTGTTCAGTATTTGAAACTCAATGATACGTTTATTAATCATTACATTCTTTTTTTCCATTGCATTTAATGCAACTGCCGGAATCGTTGCCCGTCAAAGATCTCTTACTCTGCAGGATGGAATGAATTTCTCGTGGCTGGAACAATACTGGCTGGGAAATCCTGCCATCAATTATTCGGACTACCTTGATGCTTCACAACTTCCCTATTTAAAGCAGCAATTGTTGTTAATGGATTCGATGGGTTTTGAAACGCTGCGTCTTCCCGTTACCTTCGATAAATGGGAAGACAGACACTCGCCCTATACATTCGACAGCATAAGTTATTTTAAGAACATTGACAGTGTCATTACCTGGTGTGGTTTGCTTAACATGAATTTAATTATCGTTTACCAACATGGTGTATTATACGATTCTAATTTTACATCTGAAAAGAAGCGCATTGTAGCACTGTGGAAACAAATTGCCAACCGTTATGCCAATACTAGCCCGCAGAAAGTGTTCTTTGAACTGTATAATGAGCCTAATAATATCACAACTTCTCATTGGCGCACGGCGGCCATTGCCATAATAGATGCATTGAGGCCTATTCTACCAAACCATACATTCATCGTCGGGCCAACTGAATGGAACAGTCTGTACAAATTAAACGAAATGGGTGTTTTGCCCGATACCAATATTATATACAATTTTCATTTCTACGAACCCTTTATCTTTACCCACCAGGGAGCCACTTGGGGCGGGCCTGGCCTGAATACTATAGGAATTCCTTTTCCTTACGACAGTACAACCATGCCACCCATGAATCCACTGGTTATTGGAACACAGGGAGAAGGCGCATACAATTATTATCACGTAGCAGGAACCTGCCAATCCATTGCCGATGCTTTGAGTATTGCTGCAAATTTTGGTCTGGTAAATAATGTGCCTGTATGGTGCGGAGAATTCGGAAGTTATAGTGCTTTTGTACCGAATGACGGCAGCCGCTGCCGGTATACGGATTGTGTAAAAAACAATCTCGACAGTCTTCAAATTCCTTATGCTTTATGGGAATGGGACGAAGGCTTTTCTATATTTAACGGATCGCCTTCCTTTGCTAACCTTCCTATGTGCATGAAATGTGTATTTGGTATCGGTCAGCCAACCTGCCCGGTTGATTTACACTTGCGGTTTTTCATACAAGGTTATTATATGGGAGGAAAAAAAATGAGAGCAGTAGTTAATCCAATAGTTTCACCTAAAGAATGCGACACCGTTTCAGTAGAACTGCATAATTCTTCAGCACCTTTTTCAGTCTTTTATTCAGTTTCCGGAACTTTAGACACAACGGGGTGTATTAATTTTACACTCCCAACACTAGTTTATAATGAAACATTATACATTGTAATTAAACATCGTAATTCACTTGCAACCTGGAGCAATAACCCGGTACTTTTTAATTCGTCAAACGTTTATTATGATTTTACAACAGCTGCAACCAAGGCTTATGGAAACAATCTTGCAGACCTTCGCGATGGAAATTATGCAATCTTCAGCGGCGATGTTAATCAGAATGATACTATCAATTTAATTGACCGTTCCGCTATTGAAAATAGTATTATGTTATTTAATACCGGATATGTCAATGAAGATTTAACCGGCGATTGGATGATTGAATCATCGGACTTCAGTCTCTTTGAAAATAATCTAGGGAGGATTTCATTGCATCCGTAATCAGGAGCGGATTAATAACAAATTCTCTCAGGAATATCCATGAGATGATTTGAATCCCCACCTAGCCCATATGCACCCGACTTGCTCATCATGCTTCAATACAACACAAACGTTATTATATAGCTATCGAGGACCGTCGAAACCTTCAGTTTCATATTTTTACATTCAAGCAAATCCATCGTGGCGGGGTAAAAAGTGTGAACAGATGAGTCAAACAATCTTTCCCTTAATCGCTTTCACAACAGCCTCTGATTTGGAATGTACCTGCAGCTTTTTGTAAATGTTTTTTACGTGACTGCTAACTGTATCGATACTAACAAAACACCTTTCCGCAATAAGTTTATAACTCATTCCATCAACAAGATATTTTAAAACTTCCAATTCTCTTTCGGTGAGGTTGTATGATTCATCTTTGGAAAAAGAAGTTCCTGATTTAAACATTGCCAGAACCTTGCTTGCTATGCTCGGTGTCATAGGTGCGCCCCCTTCGTAAATTTCTCTAATGGCATCCAGAATTTGAGAAGGAGGTGTGTTTTTTAAAATATATCCCTCTGCCCCACTACAAATGGAATGAAAAACTTTTTCATCGTCTTCAAAAATTGTTTCCATCAAAATTTTTATCTCCGGAAATTGTGGTTTCAATAATTTCACTGCTTCAATGCCATTCATGCCCGGCATTTCAATGTCCATTAATATTACATCCGGCTTTGTATCAGTAATGTTTTTTATCAATTTATCGCAATTGCCAAATGCTCCAACACATTCAAAACCATCACTGCCATTAATTAATGTGGTAAGACCCCTTCTGAGATTGGTATTGTCTTCAAAGATTACAACTTTTATACTATTCATGCTTTCACAATTAATTCTATTTGCGTTCCATTTCCATTATGTGATTCTATTTTAAACGATGCTTTCATCTCATCTGCTCTTCGCTTCATGTTTTTTAGTCCGTTTCCAACGTTATCCTGCGTGGTATCAAAACCAGCACCATTATCCAAAATACGAAGTTTGATAAACTCCTTTTCATTTTTTAGGGTAATGGCAACATTTGTTGCATTGGAGTATTTTACAAGATTATTAACCGCTTCTTTAAAAATGAGATAAAAATTTCTGCGTTCTTCAAGTGAAAGTTTTTTTTCATTCAACTCTTCATCGACAAGAAAGGTGAATTCAATTTTCTTCGCACGCAACAAATTGTAGGCAAAAGACTTCATTCTGAAAATTATTTTGGCGAAGCTGTCGTTCTCCGGTGTGACAGTCCAGACAATATCGCTCATGGCATCAATAACTTTTCGCGATGCATCACCAATCATTTCCAAAGCTTCATCTCGTTGTTCGTTATTTTTCCTGGCTACTTCGCTGTAAACAGAAATACTGTTGAGCGTTGAGCCTATATCATCATGCAGGTCGCCGGCAATTTTGTTACGGATATCCTGCAGGTGTAATGTTTGTCTAATTCTGTAAGTACGGTAACCGACTAACAACAGAACAATTATCAGTCCCAGACCACCAACGAAAGAATACTTCTCAATCTTCTGCTTTTTGAGTTCGACATTCTGAATATCTTTGTCTTTATTAAGCAGAATAATTTCATTATCCTTTTTTTCGATTTCGAACTTCGTTTGCATTTCTGTTATTTGAGAGTTCTTTTTTTCATTGAGAATCGAATCATAAAGTGCGAAGTATAGTTTGTGATTTATATATGCATTTTTATAATCGTTCTTCTTCTCAAATACTTCGGATAGCGAACTATAGAAGGCTAAGATATTAGAATTATTTCCAACGACTTTTGCCATTTCAAGTCCAAGATTAAAATTTTTCAACGCTTCATTATATTGACCCTGATAAAAATACGCCTCTCCAATCCCTCTATAAGAAGTGGAGATGTTAAACGTATCACCCATTTCACTAAACATTTTTAAGGATTCAGAAAAATCATCAAGAGACTGAGAATAATTTCCCAGTTTTGTATTGATATGAGCCATTATGTTCTTAGCCTGAGCCGCACCAACTTTATTGCCGATAGCATCTAATATTTTAAACCCCCGCTGGCAAAAGTTTAAAGCCAGTTCCAGGCTATCGAGTTCCTGGTAATTAGCACCCATATTCATAGAAACAAGTCCAACACCTTGTTTGAACCCAATTTCTTCGTAGAGTTTTAATGCTTGTAAATGATATTTTATTGCACCAGCATTATTCAGGTTGCCACCGGAAGCATTCCCTAAGTTAAAGTAGGCATCGCCCATTCTTTTTTTATCTCCAAGAGCTTCTGCCAACTTTAATGAAGCATAATAATATTTAATCGCTTCAGCATAATTGGCTTGTTCCTCATAAATAATACCGATGTTGC
>JAYURB010000140.1:0-10735 GCA_043756425.1 Bacteroidota bacterium | reverse complement strand
CGGACTTCCATTTACGGTCCAAGAATATGAAGGATTGCCTGAATTAACCGCATGCGCAACAATTGTAACTGAATCGCCGACACAAATTGTTGACGAAGGTGCTGCAGATACAGTAACTACAGGACTTACAGCCGGAGTAATTGAAGCAAGTGAATAATCATTTCCTGTTGGAACGGCAGCACATGCAATGCTTGTTGTCATTAGCACACTTACAGAATCATTGTTAGAAGGGAAAACAGAAAAAGTTGAATCAGCATTGGCCGACAATACACCATTGACAAACCATTGAAATTGTGGAGTAGTCCCTCCATTAGTAGTATGTGCAGCATAAACAATGCTGTCGCCGCTGCAAACAACACCAACAGGGTTTGCAGTTAACAAAACAGAAGGCGCTATATTTTGATATATATTTACTAAAGTTGAATCTCCTGCAAGAGGGGTTGTAACACAACTTAAAGAAGAATTGACCAGTACGCTGATAACAGTATCCGGCGGAGTAACATTAAAAGTATAAGTCGATGATGTAGCTCCTGCAATTGGAATGCCGTTTGCCAGCCATTGATACGTAGGTGTTGCTCCACAATTTGTTGAATTTATACTTAATGTCAATGGTGAGGCCGGACAAACGATTGTATCCGGTGAAATACTTACCTGCGGAACCAGTGCACTTACAATAGCAACAAACAGTGATGCCGTATCGATAGTATTTGATGCACAGGTCGAATTGGAGTGAAGTATAGCCTGAATAAGTGATCCGTTAGTGAATGCACTGGTTACTAAAGAATCAGTAGTACCTGATTGAATCAGGTTACCATCAATAAGCCAGTCGAACAGTGGTGCAGCACCGCCATTGGTTGGTGTTGCATGAAATGTAATGGTATCACCTAAACATACAGTAAGCGAAGGCTGAGCTGCAATTAAAACAGTTGCTGCCTGTTGAGGAGTAACTGTTAATTGTATGGTGTCTTTGAAAGCGCAGGTTCCATAAGAAAGAATAACATCAAAGGTGCCGGGCAATGTATAATTTACTATTGGTGCAATATTATCATTGACAATTCCCCCCACAGCATCACTGCCGGAAACATACCAGTCGTAATCAGCCGGTAGTCCGCCGGCATTTCCGGTTAATGAAACAGGTGTATTGACACAAACTGGATTTGGAGTAATTGTAAATCCGGGATTGTTATTGGTAGTAACAGTAACAGTAGTTGTATCGGAAACTGAATTTCCACAGGCATCAGTAACGGTCGCTGTATAGAGGGTATTAATCGATGGCTTTACAACAAGAGTATCTGTAACACTCAAGCCCGGAGCCCATGAATACGTATAAGGTGGAACCCCATATTGAGCTGTAACAACCAATTGTGCACTGTCACCATCACATATTTGTGTTGCTGTATTAATATAAGAAAGTTCAAGAGTTTTTCCTCTAATTTCCATAATCCAGGGCCTGGTTGCTAGAATACAATTGCTTGTGCAGCTTGTATCCGGATCAGTATTACACCGGTAAAAATGCAAAACGAAATTCAGGTTCTGCGGAGCACATTGTGGAGCAGGAAAGCAGGGAATGAATTCAGGAATTGGTACTGAATCGGTAGAAGTAGCTGTATTATTAAAATGAAATGTATTTGTAAAAACACCGGGGGCTGCTGCAGGAGTGTGACATCCAAGAAAATCTATACTGTATCCACCGTCGTCTGCAAAACATGGACCGGTTGCATAATATTCAAAACTCTGCCTGATTTGTGTAATCGTTGAATTGGGCGGCGTTGGAACCGTTAGAAAATAATCACAACTGTTAGTCCAGCAAACAGGACTGTAGCGCGTACCCATAAATGAAGCAATGGGCAATGAGTCAAGTGAAACGACAACAGGGTCGATGATTACAGGGTACTTTGTTGCAGGATTTGTAAGCCAGTCAAATGGTACAGAAAATTCCAGCATATCGTTTTCTGTAATACGCGAGCGAAGTGAAAACAATTCTGAGGAAGCATTATTCTCAAGAGCATAACCTTTTTCAATTTTGAAAAAAGGAACGTTTGCATTATCGGTAATATAAATGTCTTTACTATTCCAATGATTTTTATTTTCAGGTTGGAAAGAAAGTTCTTGAGGTAAATTAAATTGTTGTTTTAAAATCAATTCTCCGGAAGAGTAGGGGAGCGGGTCATTAATTACATAGAAGGTTTCAATCTCTCCTGTTTTAACGACATAGATAAGATCAATTCCGGGATATACATTTTTTATTTTTACGCCATCATCACCTGCTTCATAATTACTGAAATCAGGTTCACCAAGTAAATGGTCTTCACCCTGGGCATTTCTCCAATACAGCAATGGACTGTTCGTTTCCAGAGAATATTTATTTTGACGCAGCGAAACGGTTTGCGAATTCAGTTCAATGCTGATTGCTGTCGGCTGATCGTTTGCTTCAAATAAAGTTTCTGATTTTTTTGCAAGCCTGTAATTGATTTCTCTCCAGCGTCCATCAGCAGCGAAATAATTTATGGGTGAATATGCAGTTTGCTGATAAAAAGTTTTTCCATTGGAATTTGCTTCTATATAATAACGTGAGTAAGCATCTCTGTGATCAAGTAACTCAAAGCAATTTTCACAAGCCACTCCATTGTAAGGCATAATGCCCAAATCGGGATGACTTAAATAATCAGCCTGAAAAAATTTTTCAAATGCTGCCGATGATTTTTTTACACGACTCGTAAAATGGTCAAGATTTAAATTGCTTAATCGCTGCAATTGCGGATATGCAATCACACTGTTTAGAATAATACATAAACAGGCAAGCCATTTCATTGTAAACTAGATACTTAAAAAACCTTTAGAAGTTTCAGGGGAATAAAGATACTGATTACAAAATTATGTCAATTTTGAGCCTTTTGAGATGAAGAAGGCACTATTTATTGAGGGGATATGAACATTTTCGTATTTATTTTTAGCCAGAATAAAATATAATTTCGAACTACTTTGGACTAATCATACAAAATCGATCTGAAAATGAACTATACTTCGCATCAATTGCTGGTTAATTGTTTTACATTCTAAAGTTTGTTGAACGAAGAAATTCTTTCATTACATCACTTTATTTTGTTAACTTTATACTAGACTGTTAAAGCCTTTTATTTATTTATTGAATTTCAGTTTTTGAAAATCGATATTAAAAATTTGCCACCCGGTGTTTATATCATTCAATCAGAAACCATTTCAAAAAAAATCATTAAACTATGAAAGCGATAAGAATATTGATTGTATTTATTTTCGCATCAATAGTAAATGGTTCCATATTTTCACAGGCTCCGGTCATTCAATGGCAAAAAACCTACGGCAGTTCTGGAGATGACGAAGCAAAATCATTAATAATTACTTCGAGTGGTAATTTTGTAATTGCCGGCTATGCGGAATCAAATAATGGAGATATTCAAAATCATCACGGTTCTGATGGAGTTGAAGATTTCTGGTTTTTTCAAATTGATTCATTCGGTAATATTATTTGGAGTAAGTTATTTGGGGGGACTTGGGGTGAAAGATCAAACGAAGTCAAGGGTACGCTTGATTCAGGGTTCATCATTTCTGGGGAAACATACTCAAACGATGGTGATGTATCGAACAATCACTATCCTTCAACTGAGGTTTGGGTTGTAAAAACAGATAGTATTGGAAACCTGACCTGGGGATATGCTTATGGTGGAACAGATGAAGATGTTGGTTATGATGTCATACAAACACCTGACAGCGGTTATGTCATTATCGGTGAGACCTACAGCCATGATGGCGATGTGCATGGCTTTCACGGCAGCAGTGATATTTTTCTTATTCGTTTGAATAAACTTGGACAGAAAGTTTGGACGAGGTCGATTGGAGGAACTAGTTTTGAAGACGGCTCTTCATTAGTTCAAACACCCAATGGTGGATTTTTAATAGCCGGTAATACAGTATCTAATGACGGCAACATAGGCGGCAATCATAATTCATCTACTGCCGATGGCTGGGTGGCCAAAATAGATTCTCTTGGTGCAATTCAATGGCAAAAATGTTATGGTGGAAGCGGTGTTGATAATATTCATAAAATACTTCTTTGCAACGATAATGGATTTTATTTTGCAGGCGTTACCGGTTCTAATGATGGTGATGTTTCAGGAAATGTTGGCTTTTATGATGTCTGGCTTGTTCGTTGCGATAGTCTGGGTGTAATTCAATGGCAGCGTTGCTATGGCGGTAATAGCTTTGATGCAGGTTATTCAGCAATAAAAACATCCAATGGCGGTATTGTCATAGCCGGAGTAACGGATAGTAATAGCAGTTATTTGGTTGGAAATAATCATGGCGGCGATGATTTTTGGATCATCAAAGTAGATTCTTCCGGTAATTTTGAATGGGGTAAGTGTTTAGGAGGTTCCAATTGGGATACAGGATTTTCTATTGTTGAATCAAACGATGGAGGATTTCTGGTTGCCGGCACAACTGAATCTGCAGATGGTGATCTAAACTCAAATCATGGCGGAAAAGATGTCTGGGTGGTAAAATTATCAGCCCCGACGACATCTATACTTGAACCCGAAAATTCCATCACCGATCTAAATGTAAGCCAAACGGACAATGGCCTTCATCTGCGATTATTTTCCAAACGCCAAGCAAAATCGTTGGTTTCTATTTATGACATTCAGGGAAATTGTATTTTTTCAGAAGCGTTTATTTTTAATGAAGGAATCAATTATAAATACCTGAAAACAAATAGCCCGGCTGCCGGAGTTTATTTATTGAAGATCGATGGTAATGTTAATGGAAAAATAAAGTTTGTAATAAAATAGGCGGAGATCCATTTTAGGTGTTTACTCTTTAACATACTTTAACTAGAGAAATGATGTACATGACTTTGATAAAAACTATTCTTAATTATTGCATATCGTAAACTCAACAAACTTTCAAAATATAAAATTGCGAAATTGGGATTCTCTATTTTGCACAGCATGTGTCTTTTGAGATAAAAAAAGCAATATTTATTGCAAGGGTATGAACATTTCTGCTTTTTAATTTTACCCGATTCCTTTTTTAATCTTGTCATTGTTCAAAGTACTTCACTATCTTTACTTATCTAGAAATTACCGGACTATTATAAGCTCTGTTTAATTAATTTTTCCTATGAGGATTCTTTCAATAATCATTTTTATGACATTGCTTGGAGAAAAATCAATCAGCCAGCAATGGCATTGTTTCCCTCCTAACCAAAAATCTTATTATCGGTTTGATTTAAATATCATTACTTCAATCAATATGACCATACAGGATTCTTTAGTAACCATTGGGCCTCAGCAAAAATTATATTTCAAAAGTAAAATACCTTTCGGAGGTGATACAGTGTGTACTAGTACCGTGCGAGATGTTTATTTTAATTGGTACCATGTTTACAATAATCATGTTACTCCCGATTCACTTTGGAGTGTAAATGATACGATTTATTACAACAACCTGATTTATTTTTTACCCGGTGCGGCAGCAGGCCAGGCCAGGACATTAAATACAACCTCCGCTATTACATTCACTTGCGATAGCATCGTTTCCGAAACCGTATTTGGTGTTGCGGATTCAATAAAACACTTTCATATTTCCGGGGCAATTAACAACCAGATCTTCCGGTTAAGCAGACAATTCGGTTTTTTAGAATTCATTGCTTTCAACGACCTGCAAAACCCGCTTAATTTTAAGAAGCTTTACCTGATTGGAATCGAAGATACAATAAGCCAGCAGGGATTTTCCCCTCCAACGTTCCACGATTATTTTCCCTAACAGGTGGGAGATTTATTGAAATGGGATTATTTCGTTGACAACAGCCCAACATGGACGTATTCCAATCACAATACTTTTTACGACAGCATTACCCAGGTGTTAAATTTTCCTGACTCTGTTGTCATATCTTACGATAGGTCAAGAGTTGATACCGGCAATCAGGTATGGCATTATTCAGAAAGTCGCACATTTAGCAGAAATGAATTCGGTTATCTCTTAGAATCTCCTCCATGTGATATCGGTTTGTCCATTCAAGATGGATACTTTTATGAGAACTGGTTGTATTACACTTCATATATTCAAATGACACCAGATACTGTTCTCTCTGATACAGCTGTTTCGAGGCTTTTTTATTGGTCCCACCATTATATGGATACCTTTTGTGCCATTGATGAAATGATAGATGGATATAATCCGGAATACACATTCAACACGAACTTGGGGCTCACTCTGGAGGTAGATGACTGGTATAATTCCAGGAACAGTCTTACGTTAATCGCAGCCCGTTTAGGAGGAAATCTGTATGGTGACCCAAACATTCATGTTGGTATTGAACCAATCAATCTTTCTAAAATCAAATTGTATCCAAATCCAACCAATGATAAAATAAATCTTGATTTCCCGGGGAAAATGAATGTTGAGATTTCAATATACGACTTGCAGGGAATAGAAATATACAGGAAAGGGCATTCAGTAGCTTCCAGGATAAATCTTGATATCCCAGGTGTACCCAGTTTATATTTTATCAGATTGAAGTCAGGTTTTCAGTCGATTAACTTTAGAGTAGTTAAAGAATAAGGTCTCCGGCTTTTGGTAAAAAGTTTTTACATTTTTGGTTATTTTGTTGTATTTGGGTGTAAATGGGTGTATATTTGGGTATTTAAAGGAGACTTCTCAATACAACTACTTTAAATATATCCTCTGACCTTTTAAAACTCATTAGTGAAATAGATGAGTTTAAAGGAGCCTGGAGAGCCTTTAGCACATTGTCTCCGGAGAGATTATCAGCTCTAAGGCAAGTAGCTACAATAGAGAGCATTGGATCTTCAACTAGAATTGAAGGAAGCAAATTATCGGACAGAGAAGTTGAACAACTTTTATCCAAGCTTGAAATAAAAAAGTTTGAATCAAGGGATGAACAGGAAGTCGCAGGATATGCCCAAGTAATGGAAACTATATTCGATTCCTGGGAACATATTCCTATAACTGAAAATTTTATTAAACAGCTTCATCGTGATTTATTGAAATATAGTGAAAAGGATGAGTGGCATCGGGGAGCATTTAAAACAACTTCAAATTCTGTTGCAGCATTTGATGAATCCGGAAATCAAATAGGGATTGTTTTTGAAACAGCTACACCTTTTGATACACCGGGATTAATGGAAGAATTGATTGCATGGATAAATAAAGAAAGCGAATTGCAAATGATTCATCCATTGTTTATCATCAGTATATTTATTGTTGTGTTTTTAGAAATCCATCCTTTTCAGGATGGAAATGGTCGTTTGAGCCGGGTATTAGCTACTCTCTTACTGCTGCAAGCAGGCTATACATACGTTCCTTACTGTTCACTTGAAAATGTAATAGAACAAAACAAGGAATCGTATTATCTTGCTTTAAGAAAAACTCAAGGTACAATACGAACTGAAAAAACGAACTGGCAACCTTGGATTACTTTCTTTCTTCAAGCTTTGCAAAAACAAAAACAACGTTTAGAGAAAAAAGTAGAGCATGAAAAATTTGTTCTTGTTTCGTTACCGGATCTTTCAATTCGTATAATGGATTTTGCAAAGGAGCATGGTCGCGTGTCCATCGGTGAAATGGTTAGATTCAACGGCACCAGCAGAAATACTTTGAAGCAACATTTCAGAGTGCTGGTAGAGAAAAACTACCTAACTAAGCAAGACGGTGGCCGCACTACTTGGTATGTCCTGAAATAATTCAACAAAATAACTCAGCATTGCTTTCACTCTCCTTAAAAAATTGTAAATCTAGAATTCTGTGTAAATCAAAACTTCCACAAAAACTCCACACTTTTTCCAATCAGCGTATAAAGCACCTTGTCCTTTTCAAGAAACTCAACTTCTTTCCTGTAAGCACTTACAAACTCTTCAATCATGGGAGAACTTTTCATTGGCCGCCTGAATTCAAGTGCCTGAACGGCATTCATAAGTTCTATGGCAAGAATAGAGTAAACATTTTCTACAACCTTATAAAGTTTCGTTGCCGCATTTGCACCCATACTGACATGATCTTCCTGACCATTGCTGGAAACAATACTATCAACAGAAGCAGGAGTACACAATTGTTTATTCTGACTAACAATAGAAGCTGCTGTATACTGAGGAATCATAAACCCTGAATTAATTCCCGGTTCGGCAACCAAAAAAGGAGGGAGTTCACGTTGACCGGATATCAATAAGTAAGTTCTTCTTTCTGATATACTGCCCAACTCAGCAAGTGCAATGGCAAGAACATCAAGAACTATTGCTAAAGGCTGTCCGTGAAAATTACCTCCTGAAATTATTTTGTCTTCATCCGGGAAGATTGTCGGATTGTCGGTAACAGAATTTATCTCTGTATGAATTACGGAAGCAGCATAGTTAATGGCATCCCTCGATGCTCCATGCACCTGTGGAATGCATCGGAAAGAGTAGGGGTCCTGGACATGTTCTTTTTTTCGTCGGATCAGCTGACTTCCTTTCAAAATATCCCTCATATTTTCTGCCACTTCAATTTGTCCTGTATGCGGACGAATTTTGTGAACCAGTTTATCGAAAGGTTCAATGCGACCATCATACGAATCAAGAGAAATGGCGGAAATAAAATCAGCCAGTGAAGCCAGCTGATAGGCCTGCAATAAATTGTAACAGGCATAAGCCAACATAAATTGTGTACCATTCAGCAAAGCCAGTCCTTCTTTTGATTGCAGTACAAGCGGCTTCCATCCGAATTTTTTCAAAATATTTTTTGCAGGATGAATTTTCCCCTCGTAATAAACTTCGCCTTCTCCAATTAGTGGCAGACAAAGGTGAGCAAGCGGAGCAAGATCTCCGGAAGCTCCCAGGGATCCCTGCTGATAAACAACAGGAATGACATCTTCATTGTAAAAATCAATCAAACGCTCTACAGTTTTCACATGAACACCGGAATGGCCTAACGACAGACCTTTTATTTTCAAAACCAGCATGAGCTTTACAATGACAGGCGGCACTGTTTCTCCCATACCGCAAGCATGCGATTTAACAAGATTGTGCTGCAATTCACTCATGGAATGCTCGGGAATACTTTTATTATAAAGAGCGCCAAAACCTGTATTAATGCCATACAACGGTTCCTTGACTTCTTTTAATTTCATGTCAAGGTATGTTCGGCATTTATTTATCTTGGCTTTCACTTCATCCGATAAAGCAATTTTCTGATCTTCTTTGATCAGTGTTTCCAATGTATCCAGAGATAGTTCTTGTGATGTTATTTTGAAAGTCGTCATAAGTGTTGGGAAGGCAAATTATTATTGATTAATTTTTTCAATTAGTCCGGAAACATCTGTGGTAAATTGTTCTCCGCTGGTCATGTTTTTTACAGTAATGATGTTTTTATTCATTTCATCAGATCCAATGAGAGCAACGAAAGGAATTTTTCGTGTATCGGCATAACTCATTTGTTTTTTGATTTTAGCCGGATCAGGATACACTTCTGTATTGATATTTGCAGCACGCATTTCGCCGGCTAATTTCAAACAGTGCAAGGCTTCTTTCTCTCCGAAATTAGCAAAAAGGATTTTAGTAGACACTCCGCTAAAATCCGGAAAGCCTTTTATTTCTTCCAGTACATCACAGATTCTGTCAGCGCCAAATGAAATTCCTACTCCCGATACATTTGGTAAACCGAATATGCCGGTAAGATCATCGTATCGTCCACCACCACAAACACTGCTCGTAAATGCAGAACGCGAATCGTCAATCTTAACTTCTATAATGGCTCCTGTATAGTAGTTCAGTCCACGGGCAAGAGTAATGTCGGCATCGACAATAGTTTTTTTATTCAAAGACTGATAATTATCAAGAATAAATTCCAACTCCGCTATTCCTTTTAATCCAACTTCAGAATTTGCAAGAGTAGCTTTTAGCGCATTTAATTTTTCATTGTTATTTCCTTTCAGATTGATAATCGGTGAAAGAAAATCTATGGCTTGTTGTGTAATTCCTTTTGAAAGCAGTTCTTCAATGACTTTATCGTATCCAATCTTATCAAGTTTATCAATTGCTACAGTGAGATCTATAATTTTCTCAGGCGAACCAATAACTTCAGCAATGCCGGCCAGTATTTTTCTATTATTCAGTTTGATGACAACCTTGATTTTCAACTGACCGAATACTTCATCGATAATTGATAACAAATCCAATTCATTAAAAAGAGAATTGCTTCCAATTATATCTGCATCGCATTGAAAAAACTCCCTGTATCGTCCTTTCTGCGGACGATCAGCTCTCCACACAGGCTGCACCTGGTAACGACGGAAAGGAAAGGTGATTTCATTCTGATGCATGACTACGTACCGTGCAAAGGGAACAGTGAGATCATAGCGGAGCCCTTTTTCCGTAAGGTCACTCATCTTAAGATTGCTGCCTGCATTCCTGATATCATCAATTACATTTCCTGAATTCAGAATACGGAATAGAAGTTTATCACCTTCCTCACCATACTTACCTTCCAGCGTTGAAAGGTTTTCCATGGAAGGCGTTTCTATCTGCTCAAAACCATACCGGTGATAGGTTTCACGAATAATTTCGAAAATATAATTCCGCTGCCGCATTTGTTGCGGAGAAAAATCACGGGTTCCTTTGGGTATGGATGGCTTCGACATGCAAAAAAATTAATTGCCTAAAGTACAAAAGTAGGTCGAAGCTTTTTGATGGAATAACAACAGTTATTC
>JAYURB010000139.1:0-4315 GCA_043756425.1 Bacteroidota bacterium | reverse complement strand
TGATTCGGGAGGAGTTGAAAGCTGGCGCAATTATTTTGGAGGAAACCTGCACGATCATGGTTATTGCGGTTTACAAACACTGGACGGCGGTTATATTGTCGCCGGGCACTCGCGAAGTTTTGCTTTTGATTTGTTTCTCGAAGATGCTTATGTAGTGAAATTAAATTCTTCGGGAATTGTTACGAATAATTTATCGTATACAACTGTTACAAAATTCCTTGCACCTGTTGATTCAATTTGTCCTTCTTCAGCTGTCACTTTAAGTCTAGAAGTAGCGAATTTCAGTGACAAAACAATAAACGGTATTCCGGTAACTGTTGAAATTACAGGTCCTATTCCCCAAATACTTAATCAAACTATTAATTCCACTTTTGTCAGGAACCAGTTTTTTGCATTTAATTTAAGTTCGACGATGAATTTATCATTGCCGGGAACATATTATATACATTGCTTCACAGGAAATCTACAGGACGTCATTCCTTCTCACAATTTTTTAGATACGATAATTACAGTATTTACTTCGCCCGCACCGATAACGACTGATGGAAAACATTGTGGTCCGGGTGTTGCTACACTTTCAGCCGTTTCTAATGAAACAATTCGTTGGTATAATGTATCAACAGGAGGAGTTTTAATTAATACGGGACCTACGTATATTACTCCTTTTTTGAATAATAGCACAACATACTATGTAGAAGCAGGAGGTACTTGTCCAAGTATACGCAAACCTGTTAATGCAAATATAGTTAGTTCTCTTCCTGATCCGCAGGTGACGGATGGCTCTACATGTGGTGAGGGAATGGTTATTCTTTCTGCATCATCTCCCGACACATTAAAGTGGTATGAATCTCCTATGTCATCTAATGTTTTAATTATTGGAGATTCATTAGAAACACCATTTATTACTTCAGACACAATTTTTTATGTGCAGGCAGTCGACAATAATTGCATTAGTAATAGAGTCCCTGTACTTGCATCTATTGATTCATTGCCGATTGATCCTGTAATAACAAATGCAGCCATCTGCGGAGGCGGAACTGCAATATTGAATGCTTCTTCGGTGGATCTTATTACCTGGTTTCTCTCACCTAACGATAGCAATTCAATTGGTGTTGGAAATAATTTTACTACACCTCTGCTTTTTTCTTCTTCTGTTTTTTATGCTCAGGCGTATAATGGCATTTGTTATGGTAATTTTGTTCCTGCAATGGCAACTGTTAATTTCCTTCCGTCGCTCAATCTTGGGCCGGATACCATATTCGATCCTAATCCGGTATTACTGGATGCTGGCAGCGGATTTAGCAGTTATTTATGGTCGACCGGTGATACAACACAAACGATTATGGCTGAACTTATCGGTAATTATTGTGTTGATGTTACCGATTCCAATTCATGTACAGCAACGGATTGTGTTTATAAAGAATTTGATAATGGCGTAGAAAAAAATGTAATCACAAAAAAGTTTGATGTTTTTCCTAATCCGACAAATGGTTTGTTAACTATTAAAAGTAGAAACGTCAATTATAAATTTTCAATTATTGATATTGCCGGAGAAGTTGTTTATGAGTCCTTTTTGATTAAAAGTAGTGAAGTTTTTGATGTTACATTCTTAGCACCGGGAATTTATTTTATTCGTTTTAGCAATGCAAAAAATATTGAAACGGAAAAATTAATAATCAATTAGCAAATTGTATTGCGTTTAATTTTAAAAAAATCGATTAATTTAATTACCGAATCATAACCCCGCGTTTATTGAGAATAGGGATAATCGTCATGTTTTCTTCTTTAATACTTTCGGGAAGAAAAACATATTTTTTGTCATACAGATGATTGTCAATATAAAAACTTACAAGGAATTCATTACTCAAACCAAAAAGATTATCCATAATAGGCTCAATCTTTGCATATTCTTTTGGATCAACGTTTCCAATATGATGTCGCAAAACAGATGTCTTTACATCGCGACCTTCGAAAGTTCCGTAACCGTGAGAGCTGATTAACACATTGTTTATGCCTGAATCGTAAAGATTAACCAGATAGGCATTCCAAATAAACTCTCCCTCTTCATTGGGTTCACGTACAATGGCCACGATAATATTCTCTACAGAAGGCCGGGGAATGTCTTTAAGCATAATTGAACACAAAGATAATGGAATTCGGTTTTATAGAGGATAGCATGAAATTATTTTGTTGAGCCAAAGGTTTTCAAAACTTCTTTAGTATATTCGATCATATCGGTGTAATGATTCTCTTCTGTTTTTTCGCCTCTTTTCTTACCCAGTCTGACAATTATAATTCGCTCATCGGGAATTGCAATAATATATTGGCCATAGATACCTCTGGCATAGAATATTGAATGACCCTCAAGCTGCATCAGCCACCATTGATAACCGTAATAGTCAATAGCCTTTCCTTTTTCATCCATGCAGCTGTTGGGAGTCACGGATTGTTTTACATAATCAGCAGGCACCAGCTGTTTTCCATTCCGACGACCACTGTCCATGTATAGCTTACCAACTCTTGCAAAATCACGTGCCGATGAATAGAAACAACAATACGATTTTTCAAGTCCTTTGAAATGATCCAGTGACCAGTAAGCAGGTTGTGTGGCATTAATTTTCTTCCATAGTTTTTGAGAAGCGTAATCTGAAATATTCAAACCGGAAGTTTTTTCAATGATAAGCGAAAGCAGGACGGTATTGCAACTCATGTAGCGGAAGGTCTTTCCGGGTTCTTCAACAACTTTTAATCCTGTGACAAGTTTTTTTAATTCAGTTCCATAATAGGCTTTCGTTGTTTTGGAGAATAAATCAGAATAGCTTTCATCCCAATTCAAACCGGAGCTCATAGTCAGTAGGTGAAGAATTTTTAATTTTCCGTTTTCTCCTTTGCTGAATTCATGAATGTATTTACCAACGGAATCCTCAATAGAAAATAATCCTTCGCCCACAGCAATACCTGTTAGTACTCCGACAATACTCTTTGCCATAGAAAAAGAATTACTAAATGAATTATCGACGTAACGATCCCAATATCTTTCAAAAGCAATGGAATCGTTTTTTATTACCAGGAAAGCGACAGTTTCGTATTTAACAAGTTCTGTGTCTAGTTCATCAGGAAGGTCGACCTTATTGTACATTTTTGATATCGGCCAGGGTTGCGGATTACTGTCGTTTACTATCCTTGTATCAAAGATGTTTATATCATCGATATCTGGATACGTATAAATTAGCGTTTTGTATATATAGTTATAACCTGTAATCCAAAGCGCAATTATCAGACACACTACTAACAGGCCGAGGGTCCATAAAAATTTTAACCAGAAGGGACTTTTGTTATTAAAAGACTTTTGCATCATCTATGCAAAGTACAATGAAAAGCTTTATTGTTTGATGACTTGAAAAGAAAATTATTAAATTTCATCGTTGAAAAATATTTAAGAAGAAAACAAAAATGCGCCATTTCTTCTCTGTATAAAAAAACTATTCCAAAAATCTCATTCCAAATAAATCTGCCAAATGAAATTTTACTTTTCTTTTTACTTCTGCCAAATCAACGCTTCTGCCTAGCTCTTTATCCAATGAGGTTACCGACTTGTCCCGGATTCCGCAAGGGATAATATGATTAAAATAGGAAAGGTCCGTATTCACATTGAAAGCAAAACCGTGCATGGTTACCCAGCGTGAGCAACGTACGCCAAAAGCACATATTTTGCGTGCGAGTTTGGGATTGTTTTCATCAAGCCAAACGCCTGTACATCCCGGTATTCTGCCGGAGGCAATTCCATATTCTTTCAGGGTTCTTATAATAGCCTCTTCCAGGAAACGAAGGTATTTGTGTATGTCGTTAAAAAACAGGTCGAGATCGAGTATAGGATATCCAACAATTTGTCCCGGACCGTGATAGGTAATATCGCCGCCGCGGTTGTTTCTATAAAAAGTGGCGTGTAATTTTAAAAGATCTTTTTCAGAAACTATAAGATTCTCTTCATCACCGCTTCTGCCTAGTGTATAGACGTGTGGGTGTTCGCAGAAAAGTAAAAATTGTTGTTGGGGTTCCCGGTCTTCTTCGGAGTGAGTTCTGTTACGAAGTTTTCTGTCAACGACTTCATTAAAAAGTTTTTCCTGTACGTCCCAGGCATCCTTGTAATCGATTAATCCAAGGTCGCGGAAAATTACATTTTGAAAATCGAGTTGGATTTTGTCGGGGCTAGTCATGGGAGGATGTCTATGCGTCCATTGAGTAAGCCTTGTGGTTAATTTTTAAAGTAGGATTTAACCGCAAAGGGCACAAAGGGATTTAATTTAGATTTTTG
>JAYURB010000138.1:0-10767 GCA_043756425.1 Bacteroidota bacterium | reverse complement strand
TGACAGCCCGTTCCCGGTTTAATAAGTCCATAAGGGGCCATATCAATTATCAAAGGAATTCCATCGAATTCATCAGCTCCAATATCAGGGGCACTTGCACCACCATTCGTTGATCCTGCAGGACCCGGACGAACCTGTCCATCAATATCTGAATTTAATCCTGCAATAGTAAGCGCTTGCGATTCAAGAGGAGATGCTGAAGCATTATTAATATGCAGGTTAGTTACAGATTGGAAATCCGGATCAACAGCCAAAGAATTTGAATCAACTTTCGCCGTAGAATACCAGTTGAAAAGAGAATTTTGATTAGAACCGTTTAATAAGCCGGTAACATATCCATTTCCACTACCGAATAAATTATTCTTTTTGGAACTAATTGTCAATGTGTCATTGAATGCAATTGAATAATGTGAACCGCCGGCGGATATATTGGAACGGGTATTTGCAAAAATATTATTTCGTAAAGTATCCGTACCTGTAGCTGTTCTTCTGAATGCAAACGAATTGATTGATCTGGAAAGAACAGAACTTCCTGCAACATTCACGGAGTTAAAGTAGAAGTTATTGTTTCCGCTGCCATTTTTCAAAATACCAACGTACTGATGCGATTTAGTATAAGAAGCTCCCAAAGTATCTGTTCCAATACTTATCATGTTGTTATGTATTGATGCATTTCCGCCGGCTATCTCAATACCGGAAATGAAGACAACAGATGTATCGAGGGAAGCTCCCAAACCGTAAATGCGGTTCTTTGAAATAATGTTTGTTCCGCTTGCAGCACCGGTGTAGAAAATTCCTGTTACAGAAACACTGCTTGTTACACTTTTATTAGAAAGTAAACGGATAACGTTGTTTGTAATAGTTTGTCCGGGTGAGGTTGATTGTTGTGAAATCCCTTGAACGGATGCACTGACGGCAGAACCGGATTGAGGAGATTTGTTTGAAAGATTCTCAATAGTATTCAAGCTAATGTTATTCACACCACCTAAAATAGAAATACCCCTGGTAATTCCAGTATTACTAAAACCGGTATATTGATTGCTAAGATTTCTAATTAAGTTATCGGTGATTTGACTAATAGTACTATTTCCCGAAACTGAAATACCGGTTACAAAACTATTGCCGGTAGAATCGCCGGGAGCATTCATCAGACTGTTGCTTCCGGATCCGCCAATGGTATTGTTTATAATAGAAACATTTCCTGCGGAAGCAATAATTCCGGTAAGACTTGTATTTATTTTTGCAGCACTGCTTCCTGCTAATATTCCGCCTATATTGTTATCGCTAATATTTACATTATGAGATGAAGAACTGTTAATCCCTACTGTTTGCGTACCATTAGCAGAAGCAGTAGTTACAATACTGCTCGTGTTTGAAAGACTTCCAATAGTATTTGAAGTAGAATTTCCTATATTGACATTACCACCGGTTACTGAAATACCGTTAAAGATATTCGGAGAGCTTCCTGAAGTAGCAGTGCTTGCAGCGGTAGTAAGAGAAATGTTTTTAATCGTATTGCCTTGAATTTCGGAATCTATAAGAGTATCTACATTAATACTAATACCATTGAATCGAGGTGCTCCGTTGCCTGAATAATCTATAGTCCATGTACCGGAAGCATTTGGAGCCGAACCTCCAATAAAGTTGTCGTTTATGGTAAATCCATTTCCTTTTCCGCCTGAAATATTAATGGCAGCTTGCGATTCAGCGTTTGTTGTATAAACCTGAGCTGTTGTTTGATAAAAACTATTCGTTGAAATTGTCCAATCGGTATTTCCGCTGCCCAGGTTTAGGCCATAATTACGAGATGTATTTCCTGATGCATCAGCAAACCAGTCATGGAAGTTATTATTAGTAATTGTATTATTTGCATTGAAGCCAATATTTGTATTTGAATAAAGAAGCACTTGCGGCGAACTGTTGCTTTTTGAAATGTCGCAATGTGTAATGGTATTATCGCTGTTTCCGTCTATCGTTCTACCGTTGAAGAATCGAACAACACCATTTGTTGAATTTCCTCTTGTTGCCCCTTTAAGATTTAAATATTTCAAAGTGTTGTTTTGCGCGTCGTATGCAAATCGAATTGCATTGCCTACAGTTGAAGAGTCAATAATACTAAGGTTTTTTGTGGATCCTGTTCCTCCGGCTCTTCCATCAATTGTAAACCATGTTGCACCATACAAATCGATTACTTTTGATGAATCAGTTGCAATAACAAGATTGGTAGCACCAGTTTCCGGACGCAAGGTTAATGTTCTTGAAGCATCGCAGCCAAAGAATGGAACAACAATTGGAAATGCTTCAACAAAGCAATCATAATTGGATTGAAGCTCAAGGATTACCGAACAAGAAAAGCCATCGTTAATAAGAGCATCGAGGGCAAGGGTAATAGAAGAATAATCTCCCGTCGGGCCAATTGAATAGGTACCGCAAAGAGTACCGGTTAAAGTCGACTGATTTCCATTTAATGAATTGGATGGTGTATTTTCCAATGCATAAACTTTAAAATAATATAGCTGTGAGGACAGGAGTACATTTATTGGAAGAGAATAACCTGTTCCCGTTGTAGCTTTCGTTGATGAAGCAATTTTACCTGCAAGACTGAAATTGATATTATCAGTAGAAATATAAACCAGGAATGAATCCTCAGTGGTTGAATTGTCATTCCAATTAACAGTGATGCGATTATAACCGACATTTGTAAAAGTAATTGCTGTAGGTGTAGCAGGAACAACGGACTGCCAGGTATAAGTTTGTCCTGAAGCAGGAGCGAAGCCGGATTTGATAATGCAATTACTTGAATTCAAGGATCCTGCAGCGGAAGTACTCCATGTATTTGCAATGGCAGTATCAGCAACATAACGGTTATTAAAATCAGTATTGTTATTTCCGCGTAATCCGATTTGAGCAGTGTGCGGATTGATTGAAATGCAATTTCCATATCTAAAAACAATGTCATTGGTGGTTTCTGAAAGCCTTATCTGAAAATTCAATGCATCACCTGTAGCACCGGCTGCTTTATAATTCGACCATTGAACGACAAAGGTGCGATTGGGTGCAGTACCGGTAGTTCTGTATCTGAGAACTGATCCGGTTTGTCCTTGTAAATCATAGTTCAATGCGCTGATTACATTGTTCGAACTACCGGAAGCGGTGTCACTAATAACAGTAAAAGAATTTGACAATGCAGTACTGCCCAAAGCAATGTATCCATTGGTATTTACAGATGCTTGCGTATAGGTCTTTCCATTAAAATAAAATGTAAAACCAATAGTAACAGCAGTAAAACTGTTGTCATCATTCGTAGTATCACCCAATACAGTACCGCCGGAAATGGCAGTATACGTTCCCGATGATTGGGAGAAGCTATAGGTTGAAACTGTGGCAAAAGATTGAAAGGAAAATAAGATTCCCAAACAGAGAAGTAGAATTACTCTGGGAATAGAATGCAATGGTGTTTTCATAGGTGGGGTTATTTGGTTGGTTATTGGGTTTAAAATGAATATAAATTGGAGTACGCTAAAAATGATTAAAAAACGTATAAAAATTAATCATTTTTCCTTGCACAAAGATTAGCAAAAAAAACGCTATTCTTCTATGAGAATGATGTAATTTTAACACAGTGGGAATGTTAATAAGTTAATAATATCGACTCTTGGTTAGCTGATAAAAAAACAGTGTAAAAAGCCTTGTGTTAACATCATGATTGATTTATATACTTCATTTGTACTTATTATTAGCTTTTCGAATTCTCCGATTCAGTATTACTCAAATAACATGGAAATTTCATATCTTGTATTAATTATTTTAACTTCTTAAAATGAAATTGTTAATTACATTATTATCCTTATTATTCTTATCATCTTCTGCATTTACACAGAATACCTGGGTACAGAAAGCTAACGTCGGAACAATTGTCAGAAGCAGTGGCGTAGGTTTTTCAATCGATGGTTTCGGTTACATTGGCACTGGTTATACAATCGGATGGACGGCACTAAATGACTTCTGGAAATACGATACGCTAACAAATGCATGGACACAAGTTGCATCTATTAACGGAGCCAGAATTAATTCTTTTTGCTTTGTAATAAATGGTAAGGGGTATGTCGGTGGTGGAGCTGCGGGGCCTAGTCCACTGTTTGATATGCAGGCATATGATCCACAGGCTAATTTATGGTCTGCTGTCAGTTCTTATCCCGGGTCAATTAATGCCGGAATCGGTATGACATTGAATAATGAGGGCTATGTGTATAATTTCTCAGGAACAAATAATTTTTACAGATACGATCTCTTTAGCAACTCTTGGTCACCTGAAGCAAATTTCCCCGGTTTACAGGCTGATGGAGCATCAGCATTTGCCATTGGAGATGATGGCTATATAATGACAGGCTGGCTGGGAGGAATTCCATATCGAACAATTTATATGTTCAGTTCTGTCACGCATACCTGGACACAAAAAAATAATTTTCCTGTATCGGGAAGATGGGATGCAAGCACTTTTGCAATAAATGGTAAAGGTTTTTACGGTTTTGGAATAGATTCAGCAAATAATTTTCACAACGATTTTTGGGAGTATGATCCAATTGCAGACAGCTGGGAGCAAATTGCAAGTTATCCCGGGAATGCAAGATATCAGGGTGTTGCTTTTTCAATTGGGGATTTCGGTTATGCTGGAACAGGGATGTTTATAAATGATTTTTATAAATACGCTTCATTGGAGACTTCCATTAAAAGTCTAAACAATGATTTATTTTTTATTACATCCGTTGATCATTCAATAATCATCAACTTTAACACTCACATACTCTATCAATTGTATACCTTATCCGGAAAATTAATTACTTCCGGAAATGGATTTGGTAAAATTACTATTCCTAATTTAGAACAGGACGTTTATCTGATTAGGGTAAATAATTTGAGAGTTGTTAAGGTTATGGTGTATTAATTTTTTTGTTGTTTAAGATAGAGTTTGTGTGAGGGGACAATTATAAATTATTTTACTGCTATTTTTTGCCCACATCCCGGACAAAAGTTTACAACAGAGTACAAAACCTTGTTACAAAATGGACAAGACAAAATTTTTGCCTTTTGATGAATTTCTACTGAAACCCTATTCAGAAAATGTGAGGGAATTTCTTTTATATATGAAGATTCTGAGTTGGCTTCAGTTATTAAAACCAATTCTTCTTTTGCTCTTGTTATTGCAACATATTAATCACGCCACCATCCCCCTTTCAAACACCTCCACAAACTCCTTCATCTTAAAAATAATCCTTTCGCCAATTTCACGGGCTTTCATGATGCTTGGTCTATCTCCTAAGCAATTGAAAATATCTTCACGCAAGGGGTCCTGGCCGCTAAAAATATAGGCTTCAATTAACGCTTTAAATTGTTCTTTATCCAAACCTTCGTCTTCGCAAAGTTTGCCAAGAGCCAGTACTTTTTGTTCCTGCCAGTATTTTTCAAATTCATCCTGAATAGTATCGACGTCCTCTATATAGGGCAGATTTTCTTCAATGAATTTTTCTATCAATTCTCGCTTGCTTCTTAGTTCGACTTCTCCGCCCAACAGATCAATGATTGCCTTTTTCTGCTTTTGGGCATCTGTTGATTTAGACTCTTTTAGTTTTGCTAAGAGTTTTAAGATGTATGCGACGTTGATTATATCTCTGTGGATGAGTTCTAATTCAAAATCAATATCCTCGAGTATCGATGTCTTTTGCTTTACATGACCCTGATTTACTTTGTCGTACAGATCCAGGTACTTGCTCTTATAATATTCAAAAGTCTGTTCATCTATTCCGAGGTCGTTCCAATTGAAATCGGTGTACGAGCCCAACACATTCTTCGCTCTCAGCAAGGCTCGGAATGCCTGTATAAATGCCAGCTCCTGCTCGTCGTCTTGCAGGTCGTCAACGCTTTGATAGGTCGGAGTTATCTTCAACAGATTCTTTAATGCTTCATCGAAGATCTTTGCAATGACCTGATAAGGCGGTAATACAATATCTTCTATCGCATCTTTAATCGAGAAGAGTGTGATGGCTGCATCCGTCGCTGCTTTTAAATTCCGGAAGCACAATATATTTCCCTGCGATTTTTGTTCTCCTAAAATCCTATTGGTTCTGGAAAATGCCTGTATCAATCCATGATGCTTCAGGTTTTTATCAACGTAAAGTGTGTTTAATTTTTTCGCATCGAAACCGGTTAATAGCATGTTTACGACAAGAATAATATCAAGACGATCTTCTTCTTTAAAAGTTATAAGCTCGCGATTCTTAATACGCTTACTAATGTCCTTGAAATAATTTTCGAACTGCTCGCTATCCCGGGTTGAATAACTGGTGCCATACATTTTGTTGTAATCACCAATGTATTCTTCTAATTTATCCCTGGTGTGGCTGGATTTATATTCGGCTTTTGGGTCCGCTGCCATGCTGAGTAAGGGCGAATCATCTTCAGACAAATAATCACCGGCATCCTCATCATCTTCATTTACTCCATACGTAAATATTGTTGCAATCCGTAAATCATGCTCACCCGCTTCTTTCTTCTTCTTGAAAATCTCGTAATATTTAATCAGGTTGGCAATACTGCTTACTGCAAATAATGATGAATACTCTTTATTAAATGTTTTTTGGCCGTGATAGGCGAGTATGTAATCAGCAATTTTCTCTAATCTTTTCTGATCGTTAAATACTTCTGCTTTATCGATGTCCTCTACCTCAATGTCAATAAATGTATTCCCTTTTTGTTTGTACTTGCCGACGTATTCGATTCCAAACTTCAATACATTCTGATCGCGGATGGCATCGGTGATGACGTATTTATGCAGGCAATTGCCGAACAGATCTTTTGTTGTCCGTTTTCCTAATTCGTTTTTATTGGCATTGTCGGCGAAAATAGGTGTACCCGTAAAACCAAACAGCTGACTTTTGTGAAAGTATTTAATGATTCTGTCGTGCGTTTCGCCAAACTGGGAACGATGACACTCATCAAAAATGAAAACGATCTTCTTATCTTTTAAATGAGATAACTTATTTTCATAGTGTCCTTTCGTAATTGCATTGTTTAATTTTTGAATGGTTGTTAATACCAGCTTGGTATCATTCGACAATTGTTTCACCAACTCATGCGTATTATCGGTCACATCAACACTTTCTTTTTTGAAACTGTTGAACTCCTGCATAGTTTGGTAATCAAGGTCTTTGCGATCGACAACAAATACAACCTTGTGTACATGCGGCAGATCCATGATGATCTGACTTGCCTTGAAAGACGTTAATGTTTTTCCCGAGCCGGTTGTATGCCAGATATATCCGTTATCATTTCCGGAAGAAACCTGTTTGATGATTGCCTCTGTTGCGAAGCATTGATAGGGACGCAACAACATCATGTTTTTAAAAGTTTCATTCATTACTACGTAATGTGAAATCATTTTCCCGAGGTGATCCCTGTTCAAAAATGAATCTGTGAATTCAGTAAGCCCGGTAATGTTTTTATTTTTCTCATCGGCCCAATAAAAAGTTTGCTTAACCGATTGAAGTTTGTTATTAGCCAGATACTTTGTGTTAACACCATTGCTGATTACAAACATTTGCACATACTGAAACAAACCGCGATTGCTCCAGAACGAATGACGCTGGTAACGGTTGATTTGATTGAAGGCCTCCTTTATTTCTAACCCGCTTCTCTTGAGTTCTAGCTGCACCAAGGGCAAACCATTTACCAGGAGCGTAACATCGTAGCGATTTAAATATGAACCTTCCTGCTGAACCTGATTGGTTACCTGGTATTTGTTAAGCGACCAATTTTCGTTATTAAAGAACCGCACATAAAAAGATTCGCCGTTTTCTTTGGTCAGCTGAAAACGATCACGCAGCGTCTTGGCTTTTTCGAATACATTACCTTTCGCCAGGTGATTTAAGATTGATTCAAACTCTTTAGCGGTAAATGTTGTCTTGTTGAATATTTCTAATTGCTTTTTGAGATTGGAAATAAAAACATCTCCATCATGGATCTTTACAGATTCATAGCCAAGACCGATCAATTGCTTGATAAGGTTGTTTTCTAATATGGCTTCTGATTGCAAGGTCATTTAGGTATCGGGAAATATGTACGGACCGAATTTATTGCAAATATTGGTGAAAAACGAGCGCAATTGGTGAAAAACGAGAGCATTTTGATATTTATGGTGAAAAATGTACCGAAAAATTGTCTGAATCAGGATTTGCAGGATTTAAGGATTTGCAAGATTGTTAGTTTAAGTTGTACTGCAAATACTAACTTCCGGTAAATCTCAATGAAAAATATTGTCTGAATCAGGATTTACAGGATTTTAGGATTTGCAAGATTGGTAGTTTAACTCGTACTGCAAATAACAACTTCCTTAACAGGATTTACAGGATTTTTGGATTTACAAGATTGTTAGTTTAACTCGTAATGCAAATCCACGTATTCGGTAAAACTCACCGTTATGTAAATTCCCACATCCTGCAAATCCTAGAATCCTGTAAATCCTGATTCAGACGTTTTTATTCGGGTTAAAAACTTTTTTAAATTGTAAACTTGTACTCCCAAAGTTAATCAGTAAACCAATGGACTTATCATATGCTACTACATAATTTTTTGCCTGAGCTAAATGAACCTTTTCAAGATCAATAAGAGCTTTCAATTCGACTACGATTTCATTTTCAATAATGAAATCTGCACGCCTGGTGCCAACTTCGATATTCTCATAAAATATTTTTTGTTCTTTTTCCCTTTCGAAATCTAAACCGGCTTTTTGTAATTCGATAGCTAAACACCTTTGGTAAATTACTTCTTGAAATCCATTGCCAAGCGTATTGTGCACTTTCATAGCGCAACCGTTGATTTTGTATGTTATGTCATTTAGTTTCATTGAAATTTATTTAAATATTTTCGGAAAAATACGACAATCTGAAGATGGGGCAATCAAAGGGTGTCAGTTCGTCTAATATATGGTGTTTATTAAAAAAAATTGTCTGAATCAGAATTTACAGGATTTTAGGATTTACATGACTGTAAGTTTAAGTTGTACTGCAAATACCAACTTCCTGTAAATTCTCATTGAAAAATATTGTCTGAATCAGGATTTACAGGATTTTAGGATTTTCAAGATTGTTAGTTTAAATAATTCTGTAAATCTTACTCTTCTTGTCTGAATCAGGATTTACAGGATTATAGGATTTTCAAGATTGTTAGTTTAAGTTGTACTGCAAATACCAACTTCCTGTAAATCCTCATTGAAAAATATTGTCTGAATCAGGATTTTCGGGATTTTCGGATTTGTAAGATTGTTAGTTTAACTCGTAATGCAAATCCACGTATTCGGTAAAACTCACCATCATGTAAATTCCCACATCCTGCAAATCTTAAAATCCTGTAAATCCTGATTCAGACAACTTACACAAACATTTGCTGCAACAAGCCTTTTTTGAAGAGTTGGGTTTGGGTGATTTGGTTAGTTATGATTTCGATTTTGTTGTCGATGTGGGATAAATAATTGGCAATCTTTTTTTGTTCATTAACCGAGGGTAGTTTATATTTTAATCTCTTTATAATATTTGCGGACAAATTCCCTTGGCCACCTTGCAAATATTTTGCAACAATCCGATCTTTGTTAAGCAATAGAACGTAATACAAATAATTAATGCACTCATTGCTTCTAATACATAAAATTGCTTGGTTTATCGCCCCTTTTATTTTTGAAACAGCAACTTCTCCACTATTGGCTCCATAAAGTGCATATAACAAATCGCCCTTCTCGACAATTTTTGCAGATGAACTATTTAAAGCTTCCTCGGTAATAAAACTTGAAACTTCTGCGTCATATATATTTCCTGATCCAATGAACGGAATAGTGCCTGAATAAAATGATTTATTTGTACTTGCTGGCGTTCCTCCAGAAAAGAAAGTACATACATCCCCCAACTTTTTCTCCTCCCATTTCGGAAACTCCTTCCCCTTCTCATCCGTAAACCTAAGTTTCCCCGAAAATAGTTGTTGCATCACACCTTTTTTGTACTGCTCCAGTAATTCTTTTTTGCGGGTGAGGTGTTGTATTTTTTCATCGAAGGAGGAGAGGAAGGTGGCGATTTTGGTTTGTTCGAGGAAATTTGGAATTGCAATTTTTAATTTTTTGAAATAAGGCAGACCAATAGTTTTTATAGTACTTCCAACAGCTATTCTTTCAAATTCTGGTTTTAGAATTTGTAGAATATGATATAAAAACCAATTTGATAAAATATTTATTTTCCCATACCACACAATAAAATGCTGACTAACTGCCATTTCAGTTTTCATTACGGCACTCTTACCAACTCCTGCATCTCTTGATAATAAAACTGATTCTTTAGGATGCAATACAGCAGATGAGTTTTTAATTCCTTCGTGTGAAATTTTATACTCTGTATCTTCAATATAACCGTTGTCCAATTTTTTAGAGTCTGCAAGTGACACCCATTTTATCCCACCATTATAATAGTTTCCAAAACTTTTACTTGGCGTATGACCCGATCCTCTTGTAGCAACATCATCTAACAATTCTAAATTCCATCCTCCATTAAACCCCTTAAACCTCAACTTCGGAATGTTCTGTTTTTTCATAGTTAATTTTTCGTGGTTAATAATTTCTGAATCAGGATTTACGGGATTTTAGGATTTTCAAGATTGGTAGTTTAACTCGTACTGCAATTCCACGCATTCGATAAAACTCACCATCATGTAAATTCCCACATCCTGCAAATC
>JAYURB010000137.1:0-4325 GCA_043756425.1 Bacteroidota bacterium | reverse complement strand
TTTCTTTTTCAGGAGAAGAATCGAAACGCAGCAATTGTAGTGACTTGTCTAAAGCGACTACAATGTCGCGCCGACTGGGGTCGATTGCAGAAGATAATTCATCACAGATTTTTTGGATTTCAATTCCATATTCTCCGTTTGTTTTTAATTTATCTAAAATCTGCAGCGCATTTTGTATTTCTTCATTTACCGGACCCATATAATCGTTCCATGCCTTTTTACGGCTTTCGAGAACAACCTTTTTAGCTTCCGCTTCAATGGCATCACATTCTTCAGCAGATGCAATGGATGCTTCAATCATCCATTGACGCATTTTTTTAATGCAGTCGAATTCCTCTTCCCAGGCCAGTCTTTCTTTAGATTTATACCTTTCATGAGAGCCGGAGGTACTATGACCTTGGGGCTGCGTAATTTGTTGAATGTGGAATAAAACAGGAACATGCTCATTTCTACAAATGTTTATTCCTTTAGCATACATTTCACAAAGGCCTGGGTAATCCCATCCAAAAGCCCTATAAATTTGATAGCCTTTTCCCTTTTCATTCCTTTCGAATCCCTTAAGGATTTCGGATATATTTTCTTTTGTCGTCTGATATTTACTTGGAACAGATATTCCATAACCATCATCCCAGACAGAAACTGCCATTGGAATTTGTAGAACTCCGCCGGCATTTATGGCTTCAAAAAATACACCTTCAGAAGTACTTGCATCACCAATAGTTCCAAAGGCAACCTCATTGCCATTGTTTGAAAAAGTTGTTAAGTGGCTTAATCCCGGATTGTTTCTAAAAAGTTTCGATGCCCATGCTAGTCCAACCAGTCGCGGCATTTGAGCAGCAGTAGGAGAAATATCAGACGAAGAATTTTTAATTTTAGTAAGATCTTTCCAGCTTCCATCCGGATTCAGACTCCGTGTAGAGAAATGTCCGTTCATAGACCGCCCTGCAGAACTTGGTTCTTTTTCTTCATCAGGATTAGAATACAACTGAGCGAAAAAGTCAACCAGATTGTGTTCGTCAATAGCAAACATAAAAGTTTGATCTCTATAATAACCCGATCGGAAATCTCCGGCCCGAAACTGTTTTGCCATAGCAAGCTGGGCAACTTCTTTTCCATCACCAAATATTCCGAATTTTGCTTTGCCGGTAAGTACTTCTTTACGACCGATAAGGCTGGCCTGCCTGCTTTCATTGGCAAGTCTGTAATCGTTCAAAACATCTTTACGGAAATCTTCAAAACCTACGGTGTTTATATTTTCTTCTGTGCTTTCTTTCATAGTAAATACTGAGGAGTTACAAATATACAAATATTTAGTACTTACTACTTAGTACTCTTTGCTTTAACTTTTTGTAGATAAAAAAACAAATTTGATACCTTTATCATTAAATTTTATAGAATGTTGAGATTTTACTCACTTATTTTAACTCTTTTTGCATTATGCAAGGTTTCCACTTCTCAGATTGTGATACCTGCTTGGGTTGATTCAATTCCGGGTCATCACGGCTCAGGATTTGAATTGGTTTTAGGTAACGATGGATATATTTATGCCGCCGGAAGCATTTCTTTAAATGCTGCTTACCAGAAAAGAATCGTACTTATTAAACTTGATAAAGCCGGGACCCAAATCTGGAAGTTTCAGTCGGACACATTAGTAAGTTCCGGATTGCCGGGAGAAGCACATGCAGTTACTATTACCAAGGATGGTTTTCTGTATATAGCCGGCTGGAAGTCGTTTACTGTAGGAGCAGCCGAAGATATGTTCCTTGCCAAGTTGGATACAAGCGGTCTTTTGATTTGGGAACGTAGATATAATGGTCCATTTCCACAGAATAATTTTGATATTGCAAATGATGTAGCAGTTGACGATTCCGGAAATGTATATATAACCGGAACGCGTAATAATATTAATAACTTCAGCGAAATCGTTACTATTAAATATGATCCTTCCGGTAATGTTAAGTGGACGAATTTCGATTATGTAAACAATACCTCTGCGTATATGTATGCCAATGAAATTAAAGTGGATCGGCTCGGAAATGCTTATGTGGCAGGTATGGAAGGATATTTTACTTCTCCCAGTGCAAAAACGCGAGCACTGCTGATTTCATACGATGCTGCGGGAAACCAGCGTTTTCGAAAAACATATAATCCGGTCATTAATTATTCCACGGATGCTAGATCTTTGGAATTAGATGCAAATTTTAATTCCTATATCAGTGGTAAATCTTCTGATAATTCTGCATACATAATTAAATATGACAGTAGTGGTAATCAAAAGTGGATTTACAATTATCCGGGGGCTTATGCCGATGATTTAGAGTTAAGTGAAAATGGTTCATTATATATGAGCGGATGCTGGTGGGATACTCTTCACAGTGGCCGTTGCGATATGCTTTTGGTAAAATTGGATACTTCGGGAAGTGTTTTATGGACTACAACAACAGGAGGCAATAATTATTCATGGGATTATGGACTTAATGTATCTACAGATGCTTCTGACAATGTTTATTTAATCGGAGTTTATTCAGATTCATTATCAATTAATGGAATGGCTACTCTTAAATATTCGCCTACCGGAAATTTAATCTGGCTAGGTGGCTTTCCGGAAAACAAATGTTTTAATTTGAATAGCGAAAATAGTTCTGCCGTAGACGATTCCGGAAATGTCTTTATCACCTCCTCGTATTGTAATCAGGGTTCCGATAATTATTTTTTCACATTAAAATATGGCAGTCAGACTACAGGAATAAATGAATTTGTTAAAATAGAAGAGTTAAATTTATTTCCCAATCCTACTGATGGAAATATTAATGTTCAATTTTATCTTTCTCAAAATAGCATTGTTTCAATATGCATTTACGATGTATTGGGCAGGGAAATGACAAAAGCGAAAAAATCAAAATATTTTAATAGCGGACTGAATGAAATTTCTTTCGATACATATTCAATTGAAAATGGAATTTATTTCTTTGAAATAGTCTATGGTAAAAATAAGCTTAATAAGCCATTTGTCGTTTGCAGATGAATTATTAGTACTTTGTACTTTGTCTATTTTGATTTTTGACCTTCAAACTTCCCTTATCATATTACTTCATGAATAATAACTAATTTCACCCAAAAATTATGTGGTTAAGTAAACAGGTTATTTTACGTTGGGTAATTGTTGGATTGTTATTCCTGGGAGGAATTTTTTGGGCATATAATATAATACTCGATTCCCGGCCCCAAAGATTATTGTTGCCGGTTTATGGTATTCCAAACTCCGATGGCAGCGATCATAAGGTTGCCGGATTTAGTCTGGTTAACCAGGATGGTAACTTAGTTACTGAAAATAATTTTAAAGATAAAATCTACGTTGCCGATTTCTTTTTTACTTCCTGTCAGGGTATTTGTCCGTTGATGGGCGACCAGATGGAACGCATTGCAGCTACATTTAAGGACAATTCAAAAATTTTAATTTTGTCGCATACCGTAAAACCGGAAGAAGACTCTGTTTCTGTTTTAAAGCAATATGCTCATAGCCGAAATGCTGATGAATCAAAATGGTTTTTTGTTACCGGAAAGAAAAATGTTATCGAAGATCTGGCAAGAAATTCCTATTTCGTTGCCGGATTAGGTGACACAACAAATACTGATTTTGTACATACACAGTTTTTTGCTTTAGTTGATCCTCAAAAGAGGTTAAGAGGGTTTTACGACGGTACGGATTCTGTTGAAGTTAATAAGTTGATTGAGGATATTGGGACGCTGCTCAAGGAAAAGTAGAGTTTGATCTGCTATTTTATACTTCAGATTATTTTAAGTTGATTAACGATCCGATTACTATCGGATAACGACTAACAATTTAGGATGTAAACTTTGAACGGAAGGTTTTTGAGTTGAATAAATATTTCTCGAATCTGGTTACTGAGCAGCCGAAGTGTGGTTACTGAGGTAGCCGAAGTGTGGTTAATGACCATCTTTCGACTCAGGAACCACACTTCGGCTGCGCTCCATGAACCTTCGGCTGAGAGAACGGCCCTTCGGCTGCCTTCAGGGACCGGAGATGTATTTTTATTTGGCTTCGGCTCTGCCGCGCTTTGATCTAATTGTTAGTCTTCGAAAGAACTTCTTTGATTAGAGGTAATCGAATTATAATTCTTAAAATGAGATTGATTTTGGCATTGAGGAAAGAGCTCATGTTTTTTGATATTTTATTTCATGAGTGCAATCTTTTTTGCTCCGGTCGATCCTTGAATTTGTTTTTCTCTTTGATATGCGAGAAAATGTTAACCCACATTGCAGCTTAAGGCGACAAACTACTGGCTGCAATTGGGCTTTGGCTG
>JAYURB010000136.1:0-4331 GCA_043756425.1 Bacteroidota bacterium | reverse complement strand
CGGGCATGATGGTGTTAGAGGTTTTTTGAATTCTACAGATGACTTATTTATTAATTCATCCAGTGGAAAAAATGTTATTATAGGGGGTACGGGCGGTGCATCAAATCTTGTTGTATTAGGAACTGCATCTATAAACAAGGATGCTTTTATTGGTGGTCAAATATACATTGATAAAGGTGTAATTCAACGAGGTGGTTCAACCATAAATTCTACAACCGATTTAGGATTATATTCTTTGGAGAATACTAAATGGTTGCGATTTGTAACTAATAATGCCCCGATTCGTTTTTTTACTGATGGTGGTACATCTTCTATAGGAGGTAATCCTGCATTCTCAATTGAACCAAACGGCCAAATTGGAATTGGAACAACAAATTTTAGTTGTACAGACTGTTCAGATTATTCATTATTTGTAAAAAAAGGAATACGCACTGAAAAAATTAAGGTAGATATAGCTTCAAGCAATAATTGGGCGGATTTCGCTTTTAATAAAAATTATAAATTATTATCAATCCTTAACTTAAAAAAATTTATTGATAAGAATAATCATCTGCCAGATATACCCTCTTTGGAAGAAGTTAAAAAAAACGGAATTGATTTGGTTGATTTTAATGTCAAACTTCTCCTCAAGGTTGAAGAGCTTACCTTATATGTCATTCAACTAAAAGAAGAAAATGAGGAAATAAAAAAGGAGATGAATGATTTAAGGAAAAAACATTAATATTTTATGCCAATAAATATTTTGCCAATCATGAAAAAAATTATTTTTTTAACCATTGTATTTATTTTATTATTAAATTTTTCGAAAGGGCAACAACCCGCGCCGGCATTTGCAGTAACTTACAAGAATGCCACTGATGCAGTAAATACTTTGGCTGGATCAAATATAGTTGTTTCAAACGCTACATTAACTCACGGTGATGCACATCAATTAGCGACCGCAACCACTTCCAATTCTCATGTAGGAATTACAAATGGCATTTTACTGACTACTGGCGATGCAAACTTTGCTGGCACAGACAATACCTCAAACGTTGGAGATGCTTTGCCAATTGTTGGAGGAGTTAGTTTTCAAGACCCGGATTTACAATTGGTAAAGCCTGGGACGCAATTTTCAACAGCTATTTTAGAATTTGATTTTAGCTGCATCGGTTCCATTGCAAGTTTTATTTTTGTGTTTCTCAGTGAAGAATATAATAAATATTCGGATGGTGCTTTATTTCCATATCATGATCAGTTTGCATTTTTTGTTTCTGGAACTGGAATAAATGGACCATATTCTAATAATGCTGAGAATTTTGCTTTGGTATCCGGAGCCCCAAATTCAACGCCAATAAGCGTAACAACTGTAAGTGGATGTACTAATAGTGCCTTTTATAATAATAATGCATGGAATGATAACGGCTTGCATAATTCATCACAATGCCTTCACGATTGTAATGCAAGTTCTTTCAATGATCATTCCATACCGTACAATGGATTTACTAAAAAACTTCAGGTAAATATTCCTCTTTCATGCCAAGCAAACGTAACTTACCATTGTAAATTGGCAATAGCAAATATTGCAGACAATATTTTTGATTCGGGGGTGATTTTAGAAGCAAGTAGCCTCACTTCAAATTGGAATATCGGTGAAATTACTGCCGATATTATTCCAATATGTGAAGGACATAATTTTAACTTAACAATACAAGGTGATCCGTCATTAATTTATTCTTGGAGTACCGGGCAAAGCGGAGTAGGATTAGCTTCAATTTCAACTGTTGCAAATTACACACAAAATAATTATTCCGTTACAATATCAGATGGTTCTGGTTGTTCTTATACTGTAAGTAAACAAGTGGATGTAAGTTCTGCTAATAATTTGCCGCCTTATACTAATGGGTTTAATAATAGCGGTAATTTTACATATACAATGAGAGCGGGTATTAATTACTGCGTTGATATTCCTTCATTTGATCCAAATGGGGATGATGTCATTTTAAGTTCTACTTCATTACCTTTAGGCTCAACAATAAATTTTAATTCACAACCATTACCAACTGCAACATTTTGTTGGACACCTCAATCTACTGATATAGGCTTCAATACATTTATTTTATCTGCAATTGATCAAAATGATTGTATTAAATTAACAGTCCTTGGTAACTATACCATAAAAGTAATTTGTAATTCATGTCAAATAGATGTCGATTATGAAAACCGCACGCCATCAAATAATCCATTGCCTGCATTTACTAAAACCGGTAATAGTACTTCAGCCGGAATAACCGCTCCTGTAAGTACAGGATCTAGTTTTGTTACCTTTAAAGCACCACATATTTATTTAGGAAGTTATTTTAATGCCGGACCCGGTTTTATCGCAACTCCTGATGATAATACTTGTGTAAATGATTGTGAGGATTGTTGCAGCCATTTTTCAGGAATTACACATAATCCAATTCCCAGTGCTTTTACTCCTAATGGAGATGGTTACAATGATACTTGGTGGGTTGGAGATACTCAAAATCCGGATTGTTCATTCGGTGGTGCTTATGGTTATCATTTAGAGATTTTTGATCCATGGGGAGACTTACTTTATGAATACGATAATAATTCAAACTCTTGCTGCCATGAGAAAACTTTTCTTAATAGTAATGGTGTTGCTACAGGTTCGACATTAAATTGGAACGGCTATACAAATCATTCAAATTTTAACACCTGTAACGGCTGTCTGGTTCATAATGGCACCTATTATTATATTTTAACTATTTATGCATGTACAAATCAAAGTTTTACTGGATATTTAGAAGTATTGGCAAGCCCGGCCAGAATGACTTCACCTGATAGTCACAATACATTTGCTTCAATAAACAAACAGGATACACATTCCAATGATACTTCTATATTTTCCGAATCAGTCAATAATCCTGACCTACATTCAAAAACCAAAGCCGTCTCTTTATTTAAAATTTACCCTAATCCAGCTATTGAGAAATTATACATAGAAACATCTGATGAATTAATATATGGTTTAACCCTAGTTACTATATATGACGCACTTGGTGTTTTAGTATATCAAAAATCAATAAATGAAAACATTATGGAAATATTTTTAGGAAATATTTCTTCGGGGCCTTATTGGGTTACTTTTTTTAACGAGAAATATTTTGAATCAAAATTATTTATTAAAAATTAAATAAAATTTTATCAATTATTTTATGAGTTATTTATTAAAGCTAAGTTTATTCTTTTTATTGTTTATTGTAATTATTTCTTGTCGAAAAGATAAACCAAATTCAAACCTCCCACAGGTTATTCCCTGTTATCAGAAATTCATTTCTTCTTATAGAGTTCTGAATGTAGACAGCAATATTTACTATAATATGACAATTTCAAAAAAAATTGATTTCGCCCCAAATGGATATGAAATTGATACTTTAATCCTTACTAATTTTGGAAATTTATTTAATCTAAGAACACAATTTAATTGCACTTATGATCAAGTGTCTGGATTACAAAATGCTTTAAATATTGGAGTACATGATAGCACTTATGATTATTATGGCCATCGATGGTTTTTATTTCCATTATTTCATGATTCATTAGGGAATAAAATGAGTTGGTTGCAAAACGATACGATTAACATTTATTTTCATATTTGTAATATTAAATTTTATCTTTACGAAGGTCAGCCATATATTTGTAAAGACGTATTACATCTTGCAGTAAAACAGCAATAAGCTTGTTTTGATTTATGCAAAGGTCGGTTGAAATTCGGCTATGAATTCGGCGGGATATCCGGAAAATTGTTTCTTAGCATTTTTCGAATTATTGCTTCAGCTGTTATCGGATGGCTTCTTTTCAAGTTGATCCGTAAAAAAGCCCATCCGGGATTAATATTATGCTTTTCATTAATTTTTGCCGGAGCAATCGGTAATATTATTGACAGTGCTTTTTACGGAATTATTTTTTCTGAAGAGGTAAATGGTATGGCGCAACTCTTTTCTCCGTTCGGAGGTTATAGTGGCTTTCTTCAGGGAAGAGTTGTCGATATGTTTTATTTCCCCCTTGTAAATACTCAGTTTCCACATTGGCTTCTAATTATTGGTGGTCAGCCGTTTCAGTTTTTTAGGCCGGTTTTTAATGTGGCTGATTCTTCGATTACAATTGGTGTAATTTTTTTTATTGTTTTTCAGAAGAAATTTTCTCAGCAAAGCGTCCGGAAAGATGCCGGCGAATCGGAGTCTGAAGCAATTGTAAAAGATATTGCTGAGTAAATTTTCTATCAGTGAGATTTCTCTGAGCGGGAGCGACTTTAATATATAACAAACTTTTTCACCATCCTGCTA
>JAYURB010000135.1:0-4334 GCA_043756425.1 Bacteroidota bacterium | reverse complement strand
GATTTATGAGCTGATAAAACTTTGGATGCCATGTATAGTGTTTCGTTAATTTTGTTCCGCTAAACTAAAAATAATAAAAATTCAATGAGTCACTTGTTAATAAATAAAGTTCATGCTGCTCAATTCTTGCGGCACGGATTGAATCAGCATGTGGCGTTAAAATTTCTTTTTCTGAAAGTGATTTCGAGTTGTAACGGTACAAGTGGTTGTTTTTTACAAACAAAAGGTCATTGTCTACAACCTGAAAACTCTTTAGTCCTTCAAAAGCATGGGTTTTATAATAAGTTCCATACCTGTCAAAAACTAAAATGCCTGTAGCAGGATTGTTAATAAAAACAAAACCATTGTCTTCAAGCATCAAATTGGGTTGTAACTGATAGCCGGTGAGCTGTGTAAGATTGGAGCTTTGATGAATTACTTGTCCGTTATTATCAATCTTTTTTAGTTCATCATCCTGTCTGTCGTAAACCCAATATGCATTTTCTCCTGAATTGCAAACAATAAGCGGCTGATTTATCTTTAACGATCGCAAATCTATTTCAGATTGCAAGGAAAGCTTTGCATCCAGTATGACAACAGTTGCATAATCAGGATAAAATAATAAAATTTTCATCGGATTCGTTGCATCAACAAGCGTCAACGTGCCTATATTACTTCTACTGTAATTTCCCTTGGGATTGCCTTGAGGATCAAACTGCAAAAGCTGATTCTCAACTATAACAAAAGCATTTCCTAATTTATCGGTCGTAAAAAATACAGGCTGAGGGAAAGAAATGCTTTTTATTAATTTGTAATCATCAACAGGCAAAGCAATAAAACTGCAAAATAAAAAGAGAAGAAAAAAAGAATACTTCTTCAAAAAGATCATGGATACTTATTAATAATTACTGTTTAACGATTAATGACGCTGTAATATTTTCCAGAATGGTTCTGTCATTACTGAGTCGTGGTATTTTGTGCTGGCCGCCCAATTTCCCATTTTGCCTAAGCCAATTATAAAAAGTTCCCTCAGGAACAATATGAATTATTGGTGGCCGTAAAGCCATGTCTTTATATCGTTTTGCTTCATAGTCTGAATTAAGGGACTTTAAAGCCGTATCAAGTACTTCTTTAAAATAATCGGTATTGGCCGGAGGTTTATCAAATTCAATAAGCCATTCATGAGCCCCATTTTCTTTTTCCGTAAAATAAACAGGAGCCATTGTATAATCTTTTACAAGTGCATTCGTTTTCTCACATGCTGTCTGTATTGCCTGGTCTGTATTTTCTATTATGACTTCTTCCCCAAAAGCATTTACAAATAATTTTGTTCGTCCGCTGACTCGTATTCGGAATGGATTGAGTGAAGAAAATTTTATAGTATCTCCAATAATATATCGCCAGAGTCCCGCATTGGTGGAAATAACTAATGCATAATTCTTATTTAATTCTACTTCATCTAAACCAATTGTTTTAGGATTTACATTTCCATATTCTTCCATTGGCATGAATTCATAAAAAACACCATAATCCAGCATCAGAAGCATTTCGTCTGATTTTAATCGGTCCTGAATTCCAAAAAAACCTTCAGAAGCATTATAGGTTTCCAGATAATTAAAAGAAGAAGATGGAATGAGCTGATGAAATTGATCTTTATACGGTACAAAGCTAACTGCTCCGTGAATGAACAATTCAAGGTTAGGCCAGACTTCAAGAAGGTTTTTTTTGCCTGTTGTTTCCAAAATTCTTTTTGCCAATACCAATGTCCAGGTAGGAACACCGCTAATAGTTGTAACATTCAGAGGCAGCGTAGCCTGTACCATTTTTTCTATCTTCTCTTCCCAATTCTCCATAAGTGCAATTGAAAGATCAGGAGTACGAATCATTTGAGCCCAAAAAGGAAGGTTCTGCATTAATATGGCAGAAATATCACCGTAAAAAGAATCAGCATTGGAATTATTCATGTGATTACTTCCTCCCAACGACAAACTCTTTCCTGAAAAAATCATAGTTTCAGGATTGTTATTACAATATATGGAAAGCAAATCTTTACCACCTTTGAAATGACATTCTTCCATAGCTTCAACACTTACCGGTATAAATTTACTTTTACCGGCTGTTGTACCCGACGACTTAGCAAACCACTTTATTTCTGAAGGCCACAAAATATTTTGTTCGCCTCTCATCAACCTTTCAATATCGGGCTTTAAAGAGTCGTAATTCTGAATGGGAATTCTCGATTTAAATTCTTCTACCGTCCTTATCGATTTGAAATCATATCTAATCCCCCACTCTGTATTCTTGGCAGTATCTATTAGTCGGGTAAACCAATCTAATTGCACATTAATAGGATACTTAATAAAAAGTTCGATCTGGTGGATCCGCTTTTTCATTAGCCAGTTAAATATGGAATTAAGTATGGGCATGGTCTGCTAAAGGTGTAATATCGGAAATATCTGAGAATCTTTCAGGATATTATTTTGATTTGACTATTAGGTTTTTCAATTCTGATTTCTTTGAAATAAGGGTATTGCATTTTTAAGTGTTGGTAATTAGTAACCACGGCGAAGCAGCGATCCACCGCGTATCCGCCGCGTATCGCTGCCTCGCCGCGGTTAAATCCAACCATAAATCACCCACAAAAAATTATTTATCCCCGAATCATTAAAAAAAATCTCAAGCCGAAACCGCCTCCATATCCTTATTGATTTTTTTCACAAGTCCTTGCAAAACCTTTCCCGGTCCTACTTCAATAAAATTTGTAGCGCCATCGCTAATCATATTTTGTATGGTTTGCGTCCAGCGCACAGGAGCAGTCAATTGAGCAATTAAGTTTTCGCGGATTTCATCAGGATCAGAAACAGGACTTGCACTTACATTCTGATAAACCGGACAAATAGGTTTTGAAAAATGTGTATTTGCAATTGCTCCTGCTAGTTCTTCTCTTGCCGGCTGCATGAAAGGCGAATGAAACGCTCCGCCTACAGGCAACACAAGGGCGCGTTTAGCACCCGCAGCTTTCATACGCTCGCAAGCTATTTCTATTCCTCTTATCGAGCCGGAAATCACCAGTTGTCCCGGACAATTATAATTCGCAGCAACAACGATTTCACCTTCTTTAGAAATTTCACCGCAAATGTCTTCAACAATTTTATCGTCAAGATTCAAAATCGCTGCCATAGTTGAAGGAGCCTTTTCACAAGCTTTCTGCATGGCAAAAGCACGTGCTTTTACAAGTCTCAAAGCATCTTCAAACGTTAGTGCTTTATTCGCTACCAAGGCAGAGAATTCACCAAGAGAATGTCCAGCAACCATATCCGGTCTAAAATCATCACCCATGTTTTTAGCCAAAACGACTGAATGAAGAAATATAGCAGGCTGCGTAACCTTTGTTTGTTTTAAATCTTCTTCCGAACCGGTAAACATCAGTTCGGTAATTCCGAAACCTAAAATCTCATCAGCTCTTTCAAACATTTCTTTGGCTTTTGGATTGCTTTCATAAAGGTCCTTACCCATTCCCGGGAATTGCGATCCCTGACCTGGAAAAATATAGGAAGTTTTCATTTTGCTTTTTGTTTTCTTTGAAAGCAAGTTTACTAATAGAATTTGAAAAACGAAAAAATAAATTCAAAGAATAAAAAAAGAGGTCGCCTATTCTAAGACGACCTCTTTAATGATTGTTAAATACTATATGAATTTAACTTAAAATTTAGATTACTCCCTACGCCCTCCGAATATTCGAAGCATTGCCATAAAGAGGTTAATGAAGTCAAGATAAAGTGTAAGAGCACCAAGAATTGATAGTTTGGCTGTTGATTCAGCACCATATTCAGCACCCGCACCTATATTTTTCAGTTTTTGAACATCATATGCAGTAAGTCCTGTAAATACAATTACCGATATAAAACTGATTATATAACCTAATCCACTGCTCTTTAGAAACATATTGATAAGACTGGCTACAATAATACCGATCAAAGCCATGAAAAGAAGATTTCCCATTTTTGTCAGGTCGGTTTTCGTTGTATAGCCTACCAAACCCATAGCACCAAACATTATGGCAGACACCAGGAAAATCTGGAAAATACTCGTCTGCGTATATGCAAGAAATATGAAACTAAGACTAACACCCATAATCACTGAATAAACGAGAAATAAAGCGGACAATGCCGTTGACGATAGCTTATTGAAGCCAAAACTCATCAAAAGAACGAACCCAAGCGGTGCAAACATTACTATATAACCTAAAGCGGATAAGCCTCTGGTTTCAGTATTAATTAAATAACTCATGTATGACATATTTGTGCCAAATACATAAGCAGTTATGGCAGAAATTGCCAGAGCAATTCCCATCC